>CAMBDK010000111.1 GCA_945865315.1 Chitinophaga pinensis
CTGTTGCAATAAGCACAGTATCTGTTCCACTCGCATTTAAAAATTCAACTGCAGCAACATAAGATTCGCCCGCTACTAAAGCAGCAGTTGAGGTGAAAGGAATTGTAACACTTTTAGGGTTATAACCAAAGCTTGAAGGGATATTAGAGCCTAGAATTGTGTATGGATTTGAAGATGCAAGAACAGTTACAAGCGAAGTATCATATAATTTTACTGCTACTATAGAGCCCGGTAAAGTATTGTTGTCTAATACAAAATTAACAGAAATGGCATTTGTATTATCTGCAAATGTGAATATATTCCCAATTTCAAAAGGGTCTCCTCCATTCCATACATAATCACCTTTGTAATTATAATTATCCCTTGCAAATGTATTGGCAGTAACTTTAACAGTGTCATTTTGAGAAACGTTATTCGACGGATCTCCATCTGTTTCCGTCTGCGTCGCGGCAAAAGCTATAACGTAATTACCTATAGCGCCCGGTGTAAATTGTGTTTGAATTACTGCTGTGTCTATTTGCCCTACTGCCATTGTATTCACATTGGTAAAGCTAGCATTAAATAAGTTACTATTAACTGTTACATCTAAAGTAACATTAGTTTGCGCTGCTGCTCCTATATTGGTAATAGCTGCTCCAAAAGTAATTGGAACTTGCTGGCCATCAGGAATCCTGGAATATTCGCCATAAAAAACAGCTCCCAATTCAAGATCATTGCTTAGTTGGTCTTCGATAGATACATCATCAATCATCCAGGAATAACCACAACCTGCATTACTGCCCATTGAAGTTGGGCTATAAAATTGAAATCTAACATAAACCGTAGCTTGTCCACCTGCTGTAGGAGTAATGTTTATTTTTACCACTTCAGGGTTTCCAGCGCAATAATCATTATTAGATAAGTTAGAATTTACAGGATATTTAACCCATGAAGTACCATTATTGCTTATAAACACGAAAGTGCTGTCAAAAAATCTTCTGTATTGCTGTTGGAATTTTAAAATTACTGCTGGATTAGCAGAACAGTTAATAGGATTTGCGGTAGTAATATTAGCAACCTGATTTGAACTGCAATCTACATCTGAATCAAATAAAGCAAATCCATTTGCTTTAGTGGTAGAATTGATATTAGTAATTAAAAATCCTCCTTGCGGGCCAGCAGTTCCAATTGTCCATAAGCCTGGCCCTGTTGGTGAAGCTTTTGTCCAATTAGCTGGAACAGAAAAATCATCCGTCCAAATTACTGATCGGGTATTAGAGTTTTCTGAAAAGTTGTTATTAGACATATTCCTGTTAATAACGGAAACAGTCTTTTTAGTTGCAAGTGGTGCTTTTTTTATGATTGAACTTTGTCCAAAAGCTGATGAACTCATTGCAAAAACAGTAATTAAAGTAAAAAATTTTTTCATGTGTTTTTTTATTTAGAATATTTTTTTAAAATTTAAATATCAAATTTAGCAAAAAAATTAATTCAAGTATAATTTTTGTTGAAATATTTAATGAAATTACTGAAAAACATCAGTTTTTTAATTGCCTATTGTTAAACGGACTAAATTGCCTACTCTTTAGACCAATTCCACATCAGCGTATGCCTCTATAGGTGGACAGGCGCAAATCAGATTCCTGTCGCCATGTGCATTATCAATGCGGGCAACACTTGGCCAAAATTTACTTTCTTTCACCCATTTTAATGGGAAAACAGCTTTTTCGCGCGAATAGTTGTGTTTCCATTCGTCAGTAATAACAGATTTTGCTGTATGAGGGGCATTTTTTAAAACATTGTCCTCTTTATCTGCAGTACCAGAAGTTATTTCATCAATCTCCTTACGGATATGGATCATCACCGAACAAAAACGATCCAACTCTTCCTTTGATTCACTTTCTGTAGGCTCAATCATTAATGTATCTTGCACTGGGAATGAAACAGTGGGAGCATGGTAGCCATAATCCATCAAACGTTTTGCAATATCTCCTACTTCAACTCCCGCTTCCCGCTTAAATGCCACACAATCCAAAATCATTTCGTGGGCACAGCGGCCATTTTTACCACTGTATAAAGTAGGATAATAATCTTTTAATGTCTCTTTAATATAATTGGCATTTAAAATCGCCATGCGTGTTGCTTCTGTAACGCCACTGCCTCCAAGCATTTTAATGTATCCGTAAGAAATCAATAAAATCAGAGCGCTACCAAAA
Source organism: Chitinophaga pinensis (assembly GCA_945865315.1). Classification (GTDB taxonomy): domain Bacteria; phylum Bacteroidota; class Bacteroidia; order 2-12-FULL-35-15; family 2-12-FULL-35-15; genus 2-12-FULL-35-15. The sequence continues at coordinate 2,196 of CAMBDK010000111.1, forward strand.
GGTGCAGCAGATACGGCATGGATTCCTTTTTCTCCGCCGGTTTTTATTAATGAGTGTGAGGGTAAAAATGGTACTAATTGTTTTGCAACACCAATAGGTCCCATGCCCGGTCCGCCACCACCGTGAGGGATTGCGAATGTTTTATGCAAATTAAGGTGGCAAACATCAGCACCTATATTTCCGGGACTTGTTAAGCCAACCTGTGCATTCATATTGGCTCCATCCATATACACCTGCCCACCATTTTCATGGATGATGTTAGTAATTTCTATGATACTTTCCTCGTAAACCCCATGCGTACTGGGGTAGGTAACCATTAAACAGGCTAAATTATTTTTGTGCGCAAGGGCTTTTTCACGCATATCGTTTACATCTATGTTCCCTTTTTCGTCACACTTTACTAATACTATTTTTAAGCCACACATAGCAGCACTTGCAGGGTTGGTACCGTGCGCAGAGGTAGGGATTAATGCAATATTTCTATGCGAATCCCCTCGCGATTGGTGGTAGGCCTGAATAACCAATAAACCTGCATATTCACCCTGTGCGCCACTGTTTGGCTGAAAACTCATTTTCGCAAAACCGGTGATTTCACTTAAAGAGTTATCTAAATCAGCAATTATTTCCTGATATCCTGCCGCCTGTTCAACAGGTACAAATGGGTGAATGTGTGCAAATTCGGGCCATGTAATAGGCATTAATTCGGCAGCAGCATTTAATTTCATTGTGCAAGAGCCAAGTGAAATCATTGAATGGGTTAAGGATAAATCTTTATTTTCCAATCGTTTAATGTAACGCATCATTTCCGATTCGGAATGATAAGTATTAAAAACAGGATGACTAAGAATTAAGGATTTACGATTTTGGATTAAGGGTTTTTGATTGAAGATAATATCTTGAGTGATTTTTGAAGCGGCTTTCCCTGTTGCTTTTGCAAACACTTCAACAATTGCATTTAAGTCGCTTGCGTCAGTTGTTTGGTCTACAGAAATGGTAATAGCACTATCGGTATATCTGAAATTAATTTCGGCAGCTTCTGAAAGTTGTTTGATTTTAGTAACATCAGCACCATTGATTTTTATCGTATCAAAATAGAGGCCTTTTTCGATGGAACAACCTAATTTTTCCAGTTCATTAGCTAGTGTCAATGCTGAAAAATGAACCTGCTGAGCAATGCCTTTTAAGCCTTCCGGACCATGGTAAACAGCATACATGCTTGCCATAATTGCTAACAATGCTTGTGCGGTACAAATATTGGATGTGGCTTTATCTCTGCGGATATGTTGCTCTCGTGTTTGCAATGCCATGCGCAATGCGGGATTGCCTTGCGCATCAACAGAAACCCCAATAATGCGACCAGGGATAATACGCTTATATTCCTCGCGGCAGGCAAAAAATGCAGCATGAGGGCCGCCATAACCCATTGGCACACCGAAGCGTTGGGTATTCCCTACAACAATATCGGCGCCCCATTCGCCTGGAGGAGTTAATAAAACTAAGCTCAAAATATCAGCAGCTACTGCTATAGCTGTTCCATTTTTTTTTGCGCTTTTAACAAAATCTATATAATTATGAACTGTCCCATCAATTGTTGGGTATTGAAGCAATGCACCATAAATAGTGCTATCCAATAGGATAGTTTTAAAATCGCCTACTACTAATTCAATTCCCATTGGAGTTGAGCGTGTTTTTAATAGGTCTATGGTTTGAGGATAACATTCGTTTGAAACAAAAAATTTATTTGCTCCACTTTTTACTGCTTCGCGTGATCGACTGCTGAAAAGCATAGCCATTGCTTCCGCTGCTGCTGTAGATTCATCTAGCAAGGAGGCATTTGCAATTTCCATGCCTGTTAAATCCATTACCATTGTTTGAAAATTTAACAATGCCTCTAAACGGCCTTGTGCAATTTCTGCCTGATATGGTGTGTAAGCGGTATACCAGCCAGGGTTTTCTAAAACATTCCGCTGTATAACTGGAGGTACAATTGTATTAAAATAACTTAAGCCGATATATGTTTTAAAAACTTTGTTTTTTGAAGCGACCACACGCAAATGCTTGTGGTAATTGTATTCCGTTAAACCTGTTGGCAGATTCAACGGCTTTTTTAATCGGATAGCATCAGGTATGGTTTGCGCAATTAATTCGTCTACCGAATTGGCGCCAATCTTATTTAACATTATTTTTACGTCATTCTCACGTGGACCATTATGTCGGCTTACAAAAGTATCGGTTATTATCATTGTTAGGTTTTTTGGGAATACAAATATAAGCAATTGGACATTTGTATTTAGCATTAAGCAATCTATTTTTTTAATCCTGATTTTGTATCAGAAAAGTACAATGTTTAATCCTTTTGTTCGGGTCTATCAAATAAATGCCAGTTATGTAGCAGGTGTTTTTATACAAAAAATCTATTGTATTGATTATTTAACAAGGGTTTTAAGGCTTTTGGAAGTTGTAATTGTCTGCATTTTTTCTATTCTCTAATTTGTATTTTAAATGGCATAAAAGTTAATTACAACAGTATCAATATGTATTTTTTTATCAAAATTACTTGCAAAATCAATTTTTTTTTTTACTTTTGTATTCCCATAAAATGATTTTACTATTTTATTGTTAATTGAAGCAGCAATAATATATTTTTTGGATTAAATTATTCAACGTATTTAAAATTAAAATAGCGTTGTTTAAAATATTAAAAACCAAGTAAAAAGTATTAATTAAAGAGAATAATTTGTTGTTGGCTTAACTGTCGATAACGCAAAAAAAAGAAAATGGCAAATCATAAATCGAGCATTAAAAGAATCCGTTCAAACGATGCTAAAAGATTATCAAATCGTTATCATGCGAAAACTATGCGCAACGCTATAAAGGACTTAAGGACTGACGAAGTGAGTACTTCGGCTGCCGAAAAGCTTCCTAAAGTTATTGCGATGGTTGATAAGTTAGCAAAGAAAAACGTTATTCACAAAAACAAAGCAGCTAACTTAAAATCAAAACTAACTAAAAAAGTTAATGTATTAGTATCTACTGCAAAAAACCCAATAAAAGTGGAGAGTGCTGTTAAAACAGGTGCAAAGGCTGCAACAAAAGCAGTAAAAAAAACAGACACTAAAAAAACAGTGAAAACGGCAACTAAAACGGCAACTAAAAAACCTGCAAAAAAATAATTGCGGAAATTTTTATTGTTTTAAAAGGTTCAGGCTTCGCAGTATGCGAAGCCTTTTTTATTTGCACCTATTGGTTTTTGATTTTAGTAAAAAAAAATTAGATTGTAAACCACCTTTAGGCCTTCGTTCTTAATTGTTGAAAATAAAAAATAGGGCTTTCTTTATGGAAAATCAAAAACAAGCATTTGGCATTAAGCTCTGGGCAAAGGCCGATCGTCCAAGAGAAAAACTATTAGACAAAGGAAGGCAAGCTCTTACCGAAGCAGAGTTAATAGCCATATTAATTGGTTCTGGGAGCAAAAATGAAACTGCGGTAGAGCTTTCTAAAAAAATATTGGCAAGTGTTGAGAATAATCTGAATGAGTTAGGTAAGTTATCTGTTAACGACCTCAGCAAATTTAATGGAATAGGAGATGCGAAAGCAATAAGTATTATTGCCGCACTAGAGCTGGGGAGAAGGAGAAAACAGGAAAAAGAAACAACTAAACCAAATAAAATAACAACTAGTAAAGATGTTTTTGATTTGATGCTCCCATCAATGATTGATTTACCGCATGAAGAGTTTTGGCTATTATTATTAAACAAAGCTAATATTGTTGTTAGAAAAGAATTAATTAGCAGGGGTGGAATTTCAGGAACTGTTGTAGATACAAAAATAATTTTTAAAACGGCTATTGTTAATTACGCAAGCTCCATCATTGTTTGCCATAATCACCCTTCTGGAAATTTAAAACCTAGCGAAGCGGATAAAAAAACTACTTTTAACATTAAGGAGGCTGGCAAATTAATGGAAATTCCATTGCTCGACCATTTAATAATAACTGACAATGGCTTTTTTAGCTTTAATGACGAGGGGATCCTTTAATTAAGTTAAAGTTTTTTATTCATTTATTAGAATCCTTATTTTATATCAGAATTTTAAAATAATAATATTTGTTTTATCTTGGCAAGTAAATAACGTATTTATTAGCATCTAATATTTTTTTAATAAAAAAAATATTGTTAAGCTCATTTTAAAAATAAAAATTCTAAACTAAACTAAACAAAAGTAAAAGATTTAAATTTCCTGAATTTATATTCCAATTTTAAAAATATTTTATCTATCATGGACATTGAAAAAAAACTATCTCTAATAACAATTGCCGCTATAAAAGACCTTTATGGTCAACCTTTAGAGAAAGTTGTATTTGAAAAAACAAATCTTGATTATGTTGGAGATTTTACATTGGTGGTTTTTAGCTTATTAAAAATATCGAAAAAAAAACCAGAAGAAACGGCTGTTGAAATTGGAAATTATCTTAAAGAACATTTAATCGAAGTTGTAGATTTTAATGTTGTAAAGGGTTTTTTAAATATCGTAATTGCCGATGCTTGGTGGCTTAATTATTTTATTTCAATAGAAGGAAAACCATTTGTTAATTATGAAATCCCACGCAATGCGCCAACAGTAATGATAGAATACTCTTCTCCCAATACCAATAAACCTCTTCACCTTGGCCATGTTCGCAATAATTTGTTGGGCTATTCTGTTTCCCAAATATTAAAGGCAACAGGAAATAATGTAATAAAAACAAACCTGATAAATGATCGCGGGATCCATATTTGCAAATCTATGTTAGCTTGGCAAAAATGGGGGAATGGAGAAACACCCGAATCTACTGGTATTAAGGGGGATCACCTGGTTGGTAAATACTATGTAGAATTTGATAAACAATATAAAAAAGAAATTGAAAATTTAGTTCAACAAGGCAATACAAAAGAATATGCCGAGAAGCAAGCGCCATTAATACAGGAGGCACAAAAATTGCTTTTTAGCTGGGAGGCAAACGACGCCGCTACTATGGAGCTTTGGAGGAGGATGAACAACTGGGTGTATTCTGGGTTTGAATCAACTTACAACATGTTGGGTGTTAATTTCGACAAGGTATATTACGAAAGCAATACATACTTGTTAGGGAAAAATATTATACAAGAGGGATTGGCAAAGGGGGTACTAAAAAGCAGAGCCGACAATTCTATATTCATTGATTTAACAGCTGATGGATTAGATGAAAAAACATTGCTAAGGGCTGACGGAACATCCGTATATATGACTCAAGATCTAGGCACGGCAGTGCAACGTGCGGAAGAAATAAGCTTCAATAAATTAATTTATACCGTTGCTAATGAGCAGGACTACCATTTTAAGGTTTTGTTTCTTATTTTAAAAAAACTGGGATTTGAATGGTCAAAAGGCTTATTCCACTTATCTTATGGCATGGTTGAGCTTCCTGAAGGCAAAATGAAATCCCGAGAAGGCACTGTAGTGGATGCTGATGAATTGATGCAAGAGATGATTGAAACAGCTGCCAAGACCTCCAAAGAACTTGGCAAAGCAGATGGCTTGAGCGAGCAAGATGCCGAAAAACTTTATCGTACAATTGGCTTAGGTGCTTTAAAATATTTTATGCTTAAAGTAGATCCTAAAAAGAAAATGCTTTTCAACCCTTCTGAATCCATCGATTTTAATGGCAACACAGCCCCTTTTATTCAGTTTAATTATGTTCGAATACAAGCATTATTGCGCAAAGCAAATGAGGCGCAAATCTTTAATAATATTAAGCCTTTTGAAATATCGCTTAGTTTATTACCTAAAGAAAAAAACCTTATAATTCTATTGTATGCATTCAACACCATGTTAAATCAAGCGGCAGCAGAATATAATCCCTCTATAATAGCAAATTATATATATGATTTGGCAAAAGAATTTAGCCAATATTATCATGACGTACCTATATTAAAAGAAGAGCAAAAAGAATTAGCTCTCTTTCGATTAAAGTTGGCAAAAACTATAGGTATTGTTATTAAAGAATCCATGCAACTATTGGGAATTGAAGTGCCTGAAAGAATGTAAACATGATAGAGCGCTAGCTGTAAAAAGTCTTTAACTAAGCATCTACAAAGCTTTTTATTTCTAAATATTTTTTATTTTGGACAAATAAAAATTGTGTTCAGATAAGCGCTGCGCCATAAAAGATAAAGTTCTGTTTTTTAAAAAATATACTAGCTTTTCATTTGATTTACTTCCTCAAATTTATTAAGCCTTTGGGCTCATATTTTTTACCATCAAGACCTTCAGCATTTATAACATAATAATAAATGCCCTCTTTGGATTCTTTTCCCTCCAAATCTTTCCCATCCCATGCTGCATCTTTACTTTCAGATTTATATACGAGAGCTCCTTCTTTGTCAAAAATCTTAACAATCATTTTAGTAATATTTTTTGTTTGAAAAATAAACACATCCGACTCTCCATCTCCATTAGGAGAAAAATCTTTTGCAATAGACGATACTGTAGGATCCCCCTTCACCTCTATTTTTAGGCTATCCTTGTCTGTTTTCCCATTTTCGTTTGTAGAGGATAGAACTACAGAGTAAATCCCTGGATTTTTAAAAAGAAGAACAGGGCTAGATGTTATTATCTCTTTTTCGCCATCATTATAAGTCCAAGTATTTAATTTCCCTGTCCCATTATTTGCAAAATCTGCAATAAAAGGGGCCGTTCCACCACTAGGATTTGCCGATATTGAAGCGATAGGCATATTATTTGTTTTGTTAATTGCCGACTCGTTTGGATTTACTTTACTTTTAAATTCTGTTTTTGAAATAGCCGTTTTACTTAATACTTTTTTACTGGATGCTATTCCAATTTTTAATGGTTCGCCAGAACTTGCTTTTTGAGGAGCCCTTTTGCTTAATGGCGTTGCTGTCGATTTATTGTTTTTATTAATTTCAGTGGAATTATTCATTGCTAGTGTTGCCTCCGCTTTTTCGGATTCATTTTTTATTGATTGAGTATATTCGTTATTAAGCGTTTCTGGATTTGAACTAGACACTGCTGTATGATTATTGTCGGTGTTTTTTACTAAATCATTTAAAAAAGTTTTTGCATTTTCTGATTTTTCTACTTCGTCTATTTTGTTTTTTAATTCTTTATTATCAGAATTAATCAGCGTTGTAATTTTTTTAATAGCGGCAGATTCTTTTGAGTCAATAAGTTTTTTATCAGCAGTGTTGTTAGTTATATTCATAACAGCAACAGTGCTAATAACGGCAGCTGCAGAAGAGATAACAGCAATTAAAATATTTGCCCCCACCTTATTAAAAAAAGTGTTTAACAAAATTGCAAAGCTTCCCCATTTAATTCCTATGCGAACATTTTTCCAAACACTAGGATTAACATCTGGTTCAAAATTTTCGAACGATTTTTTAAATAAATCTTCCATTTCATTTTTTTTCATAATGCGATTATCTATTTGGAATAATTTTTTGTAAGTGAGCTTTTGCTCTTGAATATTGTGATTTAGATGTTCCTTCAGAAATATTTAACATTTCACCAATTTCCTTATGTGAATACCCCTCAATAGCATACAAGTTAAAAACTGTTTTATATCCAATTGGCAGTGTTTGAATAATTTTCAATAAATCGTTTGCTGCAAAATCTTCTGCTATATAGTTACTTGCAGGAAGCAGAAACTCTACTTTGTCTAAAGCAATATTTTGTTGATATTTTTTATTTTTTCTAATTTGTGAAAGTGCTGTATTTACCATTATTTTTCTAATCCACCCTTCAAAAGAACCTAAGCCTTTGAATGATTTAAGGTTTTCAAAAACACTAATAAAGCCATTTTGCAAAATATCCTCCCCTTCTTCTTGGCTATCGGAATAACGCAAACAAACCCCCTTCATTTTTCGGGCAAACTTATCGTATAAATATTTTTGGGCAATTCTGTTTTTTTCTAAACACCCATTAATTATTTCTTCGTCAGTCATTATGGTCTATTTTTATCAGATGCAAAGTTGCACTATTTGGTTGCACCATAAAAATTTATTTTTTAAAATACAATATACGTAATTTATCTTTTTTTTAAACAGACCTCCTAAAAACTCAAAAGTCTTTTACAGAGGCTTTAGCAGCGTGACGTCCCCAGCTTTTTCAAACAATTTTCCACTGCTAAATTTAATTTTCACCTGCCAAACATAAACATCCTGTTGGCAAATTTTATTTTTATAATAACCGTCCCAGCCTATTTTTATATTGTCCGATACAAACAATAATTCTCCCCAGCGACTATAAATTTCTAAATTATATTCAATTATACCATAATTAGAGTCTGTCCATAATGTCCGATTTCTTCGTTATGCTTGTTTTGAAAACAGCTATTTGCAAAAGCAAACTCCATAATTTTCAAAACTTCGCAAGCCTCGAACTTGAATATTATGAATCAGACTCTCGACTATATGGACAGACACTATTTAGTTGAATTAAATTAATTTTTTCCGGATAAATTTAATAAACATATTCTTAATATCCTAGTTAATTAAGAATTTATTAATGGAAATTTAATGCAGAAACTTAATTTGAAGCTAAAGTTAATAAAACAAATCTCTAAATAAAAAT
>CAMBDK010000112.1 GCA_945865315.1 Chitinophaga pinensis
GATTTCAATAAAATTTATTTATTAATTAACATTAATTATTAGAATTATGAATCCATTTAAAAGTATAGTCCCCATTTTATTTTTTGTTTTTACAACAGAAAACATAATTGCACAACAATTTACAGATGGTCTGTTATGGGCAAGTGTCAGCCAAGATAGTGCAAGAGTAGTAGCTGATAGCACAAGCTCATCGGCAAGTTTAAATCAAGTTTTTAATACGTACAATGTTTATTCATATAAACAGATAATGTCTTTCGCGAAAACTTCCGCATTACGGAATGTTTATGAAATAAAATGTAATTGCGATGAATCAGATCTTAAAAATGAATTGGTAACTAATTTCAGTAGCTGTTTTTCAAATGTTGAACAAAGACCTGAACCTATTGCATTATATGATCCTGCTGATGATATGTGGCAGAATCATAGTACCGACTGGTTGTGGGACTTGGTGAAAATTCAGGCTGATTTAGCTTGGGATATTACAAAGGGTAATCCAAATTTAAAGATAGCTGTGGTAGATGATGGGATAGACCTTATACATCCTGATTTAGTTGGGAAAATTGACCCTGCATATGATTTTTATACGGGCAATGCTCCACCGGTACAAAGTCACGGAACATCGGTAACTACAATTTTAGCTGGAGAAACAGTCGATCAGGGGCAAACACCAAATGGAACAATGGCCTCCATTGGATATAACTGTAAAATGATGTTTGCAGGTTTCTCTGGAGGCGCACAAGCCTGTTTATATGCAAGCACAACTCTTGGAGCAAAAATTATTTCTCTTAGTTGGTATAATGGTTGTTCATCGAATTCAACAGATTTGTTAATCGAACAGGAGATATTAGATAATGGCACTGCAATAATAAGAGCCGCAGGTAATGGCTCTGGTAATTGCTCAGGTGGTCGTCTTTACCCATTTTCAGGATACGAGGATGATAGAACAATTGTTGTTTCAAGTACAGATTATGACGACAACCATGAGGATATAAATCCAGGAGGCGGTGGGTTCTCAAATAGTCATTATGCCGAGGTAGATATTTGTGCTCCAGGTTACGCATTAATGGGAGGTACATCAACTAATGGAGGAACTAATCTTTGGCCTTATTATGGTTCTTGGGGTGGGACTTCTCAATCAACACCAATAGTCTCAGGAGTAGCTGCGTTAATGTGCTCTTGTAATCCATCATTAACTCCATCTGAAATACAAACAATTATTATGCAAACTGCCGATCCGATAACAGATGAAGCAAATTATTCCGGATTAGTTGGAGCCGGTCGAATAAATGCATACCATGCTGTGCAGAGCGCTTGTTGTCCATACGATCTTACATTATCAGGAACGGTAACTCAAGACAAAAATAAAAAAGTTCAACATGATATTACTTCAACAGAAGTTATTAATACAAGTTTAAATGTTACCTATACAGCTGGTAATGGAATTCTTTTACAAAGTGGATTCCAAGTAGCAAGCGGTAGTGTATTTTATGGAAATATCGGACCTTGCCAATATTGATAATTTTGATTGTGAAGACTGTTATTTGAAGACCGTTATGTGTTTTTGTAACTCCTAAAAAAGAGGCATACTCTTCCGCTTTTTTCTTGGGGTTAAATGATACAGACAGTAAAATTTGCCAAAAAATGAAACGTACATTTTCTGGTAAGCTTCATCAAACGCTTGATAATGTTAGTGAAATTATTACAAACCAAGTAACGATACTTATAAATCAACAGGTTAAAAATATCTGTAGATATGACTATAGACTATATTTTTTTATGCCTAAATTGGACTAATATATATTAGGTAATGGTATAAGTTGTAATATTCGTGTGGTGCAAATATTACAATATTTTGATTAACTTGTTAGCGGTTTAGTATGAGTTCGCATTGAAAATAGGTCGTGGCAAAAACCTTTCACAGCGGTATAATTTTTTTTCTTATTAGTTTTCGCCACTTGTAATTTCATAATTATTTTTACGAAAGTGGCAACATCTCATAGCCACTCGTTAAAAACCTCCAGCTATTTTTGGCATCATTACCCTTAAAAATAATAACCTAAGCTAAAACCAGGGATTAGAGCCCTGCTTTTATAGGTACCACCAAAATTGGTTTCTATATTTGTGTCAGTTCGTTTTATCCCCTCAATAAAAAGTAGCGATAAATCCAAATGAACCTTTTTCGTTACTAGAAATGTAGCACCAGAAGTGATGCCAATTTTGTTTACATCTGGGGTTTCTGGCGTGAAATATCCTGCTCTAACAGGAGTCATATCATAATAGCTGCCTAATCGAACAGTCCATTTATTTGTTAACTGATATTGACCACCAATCCGAAATATAAATACATTTTCATACATTCTTGCAGAATGAATATCGGCAAGCTTTTCGGTGTTTTGTTTGAAATTAATTATTAGTGAATCATAGGATTTCCAGCCGATATAATTTATATCTATGGCCAGTTTTATTTTTTCGTTTAACAAATAACCAAAGCCCAAGGTAACTACCTGAGGTAATTTTAGTTGGGTTGAAAATTCTGTAGATGGAAAATATTCTGATAGGGATGATGGTACTGTGAAATTTGCTTCCCCCTCTTTTACTTTTACATTTACTTGTGATCGGTAATTAATGCCAATGGATAATTTTTCAGACCCTTTGAAATATATCCCAGCATTAAATCCTACGCCACTTGCTTTGCCATTAAGCGCCGCTTCTCCATAATTACCTATACTATCTTGTTTTGGAAAACCTTTACTTAAAGAAAAATCTCCGGTAGCAAATACAAAACCAGCACCAATGCCTAATTTCTCATTTACTTTATACGATATTGTAGGCTGAATAAAAAAAGTTTTTAAATTAATTTCACGTATTAAAAATTGCCCTTTCCAGTCCTTAGCCCATTCTAATCTACTTCCAAATGGATTGTATATACCAAAACCCCCACTTAGCTTCTTGTGTTTTTTAAACTTAAATACAGCATATAAAGTTATAGGTGTTCCCATGTGTGGCTTTATTGTGGCTGTGTATGTTCCTGGATACGCCTCTAAATAAGTTGTTCTGGGAAATATTAAGGAAACGCCAAAGGATACGCCGCGCATCGAATCTAAAAACGAAACAGCTCCCGGATTAAACAATATACTCGAATTGTCGAGCAAGAGCCCTGTTCCTGTATGACCCATCCCTGCTTGTTTTTGACCTTGCAAATTTATTTGAAACCCTCCAGCAATTAAAACTGTTGAACTAAAAAAAAGTAAATTAAATATATGTATGTGTATTTTCATCCTGTTGTTTTAATTTTTTTCAACAACAAAACTACGTAACCATTATGGATTTAACAAAGTAAATATTTTAAGGAAAGGTATTCTTTATATGAGGATTTTTTATTAGTTGTTTTATTTGAAATTGTATGTTTTTATACTATTTATGCTAGCGGTGCATATTAATTAATTGTTTTTTATCGGAGATAGTTCAAAAATATTGGTGTGATTGGAATTTAATTACTATTTTTAAAATCTAAGTAAAGTATTCTAACAGTATAAAAATGAAAAAATCAATTGTTTTTACGTCCTTATTAATTTTCATATTGTTTTTTTCATGCCGTAAGGAAACCCAAAAGCCATCTTGGGATGTGGATGTATTAGCCCCTTTGTTAAATGTTTCCCTCGATATTAATAATCTTCTTACTTCATCTAATTTAATTGCAAATGCTGATAGTTCATTGAAAATTGTCTTTCAAAATGATATTTATAAATTTTCTTTGGATACCATTTTTAAGATAGCTGATACTACAATAAAAAAAGTTTATATTATTCCCTTTCCAATAACTTTTACCCCTGGGCAAATTGTAGTAAATAATAGCTTATCTGAAACAACCTATAATTTAAATGCTGTTCAACTAAAGTCTACTACTGTTAAATCTGGCTTTGTTCGGTATCAAATTAAAAGTTTAATTAAGGAGGTTACTACCTTTATTTATAGTATCCCTTGTGCCAAATTAAATGGTGTTCCTTTTTCAATAAATGTTTCAGTACCGGCTGCTGTGGGACAAATTCCTGGTGTTTATGATCAAACTTTTGATTTATCAGGTTATGTAATTAATTTAACTGGCATCTATAATAATAAAGTTAATACGCTATATACCTCATTTACTGCTTCCGTTGATCCTGCAGGACAACCTGTTTTAATAAATAATACGGATAGTTTGATTATTAGTAATACATTTTTTGATATTTCCCCAATTTATGCTAAAGGTTATTTTGGTCAGAATATTTTTGAAATAGCTGCTGCAGAGTCCAAATTTGCAATATTTAATAAAATTACGGATGGCACCATTCAGCTAGAAAATGTTGATTTTAATTTTAAAATTGAAAATCCAATAGGTTTTGATGCTCGTATAAATTTCAATAATTTAAGCTCTATTAACTCTCGTACTGGAAACATTGTTAATCTGAGTAATGCTATCATAGGGTCGCCAATAAATATTAATCGTGCTTCAGAAAGTGGAGGCAATGTGTTCCCTTCCGTTGCTAATTTCCCACTAACAGTGAATAATTCAAATATTAAGCAAATGATAGAAAATATGCCCGATAAATTTGGATATAGTATGAATATTGTTTCAAATCCTTTAGAAAATATTTCTGGGTCCAACGATTTTATTTATGCCAATAAATTACTGAAAGCAGAAATTAACATGGAGATTCCGCTTTCATTGGTGGCCAGTAATTTAACTTTAATTGATACTTTGGATTTAAATATTAATAATAATACGAATCAAAAAGTTAATAGCGGCACCATAAAATTGTTAGTAGATAATGGCTTTCCTTTTGACGCGGCCTTGCAAATTTATTTGTTAAATGAAGCGCAATTGCCTGTTGATTCTATTTTTGAAAGTTTCAACATCATTGATGAAGCCCCAATAAATTCAGATTTAAGAGTAATTCAAAAAAAATTAACTAATATTAATATTCCAATGAGTGAAAACAAAATGAATTTATTTTATAATACAAAAAAATTGCTGTTGAAAGTCAAACTCAATAGTAGTTCACAACCAAATTATATCAAAATATATTCTGATTATAAAATAAATCTGAAAATTATTGGTGATTTTAATTATTCAGTTGAATTGAAATAATAGCTTTATTATAAATTTGAAAATATTTTGTTTTCATTAGTTCGATCATATTAATTTAATAAACATAAATTGTGAGAATTTTTTTCATTCTATTTTTTATCGCAATAATTAATAATAGCTCCCGGGCTCAAATGGCATCTATATTTGACCAAGAAATTCTTGGCTCAACTAAAACACGAATTGGCATTTCCGGAGATTATGATATTAATTCAAATACAATAACAAATTCATTTCTTAAAAAATTTTATACCGGAGGATATATTGATAATGAATTTAAAAAATCAGCGTCGGATAGATTAAAAAATTCTAATCGGATTGGTGGTAATGTAAATGTTGGAGTATACGGATCTTTTAAATTAAATTCAATTAATAATAGTAAGGAGATAAGTCTGTTTTTTGCTGTTAAAGACAGAACTCATATAGATGCTCAATTTTCAAGAGATTTTTTTAATATTGGGTTTTATGGTAATTCCAAATTCGCTGGCAAAACAGCAGATCTAAATGATTTTAGTTTAAATTTTATTCGTTATCAACAACTTCAAATAGGAGTTTTCTCCTCTAAACTTGATAGCGCAGCTCGCTGGGGAATTGGTATTTCATTTTTGAATGGTGAGCAGTACCTCTCAGTATTAGCTAAAAAAGCAGAGCTGTATACCAGCGAAGATGGTCAATATATCGACTTTACTACAGATATGTTTATAGCTAAATCAGATTCTGCAAAAAATGGTTTGGGAGCAGTTAATGGTTTTGGTTCAAGTGTAGATTTGTTTTTTGAAGCACCTTTTAAAACGCGCATGGGTAATAGCTATTTGCGCTTATCCGTTTCCGATATTGGATTTATTAATTTTAATAAAAAGACCTTAACATTGGAACAGGATTCTATTTTTCATTTTACAGGTTTTCAAATTAATAATTTTTCCGATTTACATGATTCTACCTTTGGAGCTAAATCAAAGGATAGTATTTTAAATGCTGTCGCCCCTTTTAAAAAGCAATCTTTTTCAGCTACTTTACCTGCTGTCTTAGATTTTAATTTTGAAACTCATTTTAGTAAATATTTCCATTTAACAGAAGGTTTCCGTTATGTTTTTAATGGAAATTATAGTTTGTTAGTTTATTTAAAAAGTAATTTTTATTTTAATCCGAAATTTATTCTCTCTCTTACTTTAGGTTATGGTGGTTATGGAAATTTAAATTATGGTATAGGCCTTAAAGCCAATTTAGGAAACGGTTTTTTGATTTATGCTGGAAGTAATAATATTGAAGGTTATATTTCTCCTAAAAATACAGGAGGTCAAGGTGTGTTTTTTTCATTAGGTAAACAATTTTAAAATTAGTTCAAAAAAAATATAAACATGTCATTAATTAATATTCCTAGAATTAAATATTTAGAAACCAACAATTTTTTTTTAATTGCTGGCCCTTGTGTTGTTGAAACTGAAGAAATATGTTTCGAAATTGCTGAAAAAGTAAAATATTTATCCGATAAATATAAAATACCTTATATTTTTAAAGCTTCCTATCGTAAAGCAAATCGCTCCCGCTTGGATTCTTTTACTGGTATTGGTGATGAAAAAGCTTTGGAAATTATTCAAAAAATAGGTAAACAATTATCTCTCCCTACGCTTACTGATATTCATACTAATGAAGAAGCAGTTCTTGCTGCTCGTTATGTGGATGTATTGCAAATACCGGCTTTCCTTTGTCGGCAAACAGAATTATTAATAGCCGCTGCCGAAACAGGAAAACATGTTAACATTAAAAAGGGACAATTTTTATCAGCCGAATCTATGAAATTTGCTGTTGATAAAGTTCGGGAATCTGGCAATTCAAATATTATGTTAACCGAACGAGGAACCTTTTTAGGTTATCAGGATTTAGTTGTAGATTATAGAAGTATTCCTGAAATGCAAAAAAATAAGGTGCCCGTAATTATGGATATCACGCATTCCTTGCAAACACCTAATCAAAATACTGGAGTAACAGGCGGCAAGCCAGAATTAATTAGCACCATCGCTAAAGCTGCCATTGCTGTTGGGGTAGATGGGATATTTTTGGAAACACATCCAAACCCATCTGTTGCTAAATCGGATGGTGCAAATATGCTGCACCTTGATAATTTAGAAAAATTAATCATCGATTTATTACGAATTAGAGAAGCTGTTACTTAATTTTATTTTTTTTGAATAATATTTAATATCATTAAATGAAAAATTTTGTAAAATTAATATTTTTTATTTTTATTATCTGTCCATCAAATTATACGATTGCACAAGCTGTGAAATTTGAAAAAGTATATGGAGGAACAGGTTATGATTATGGCCATTCTGTTGCCCAAACTTTTGATAAAGGTTATGTTATAGCCGGTGCCACTACAAGTTTTGGTGTTGGTAGTACCGATGCTTATATTTTAAAGACGGATTCCATGGGAGTGGTTCTTTGGCAAAAAACATTCGGTGGTATTAATATTGACCAATTTTATTCTATCAAAGAAACTAGTGATTCTGGATTCGTAATGGCTGGTTTTACAAATAGTGAAGGGAATGGGGGCTATGATATGTATGTTGTTAAAACGGATAAAAATGGTGATTCATTATGGACGAAAAGTTTTGGTGGAACTAATTGGGATTTTGCATACTCTGTTGAACAAACAAGCGATGGTGGTTATATAATTGCTGGTGCTACTTATAGTTATGGTAATGGTAATACCGATATGTATTTAGTTAAAACAGATGCTGATGGCGATACACTTTGGACAAAATCTTTTGGTGGTGCAAACGTAGATGAAGCCAGAAGTGTTAAACAATTGAATGATGGTGGTTTTGTTTTAACTGGTAGTTCAAAAAGTTATGATGCCGATGGTGATTTTTATACTATTAGAACTAATAGTCTTGGTGATACCTTGTGGACAAATAAATTTGGTGGAGCAGAAGAAGATGCTGCTTTCGATATTCTTGAAAGCATTACAGGTGAATTAATTATCGGAGGAAAAACAAAAAGTTTAGGAAATGGTAATTTTGACGGTTTAATAATTAAGTTATCACCCTCTGGTCTGCTTACAAGTGTTGTTAATTACGGTGGAACGGATGATGATGGGCTTAATGCTATCGCAGAATCTTCCACAGGTCGATTGGCAATGGTTGGTTATACATATTCTTTTAGTTCTGGTATTGGAACTTCTGATTATTTGCTTTATATCGAAAATCCTTTTAATGGTTTTCATTCCGGCACATTTGGTGGTTTCAAATTAGAGAAAGCTTATTCTATAAGTAATACTAAAGATAATGGTTATATCATATGCGGAAATACTTCATCTTATTCTAACCTGGAACATATTTATTTGATTAAGACCGACAGCAATGGTGTTTCGTCTGGTTCTGTAATTAATTTTGTAACTGATATTAATAATAATACATTAAAGTCGAACGGTAATTTTAATATATTTCCTAATCCTGCTGCTGATAATTTATTTTTAAATTTTGATTTTTTATCGCCGCATGGTAATTTGTCTTATCAAGTAACTATTACTGATGTTTTAGGTCGTCTTAAATTACAGGAATTAAATTGTTCGAGCGCCGCTGGGCCTTTTTTTATGGATGTTAGTGGTTTACTTTCTGGAGTATATTTCATAAATATTGAAAACAATTTTTTTTCCTACAATCAAAAAATTATTATTCAACATTAATAAGTTCGTTTAATAAATGCAGCTATTAAAGCCAAAGATATTTTTGTTGTTTATATTGCCCCTTACTATTTTCCTCTCTTTCAATAAACACAGTAAGGACAAATCCAATAGCTATCACGGCGTTATTTGGGCGGATGCAGCTGGCTATTATATTTATCAACCAATGTGGTTTATTTATGGTAATAATCCCGCTCTCTTTCCTGATTCTATTCAGGAAAATTGTGGAAATGGTTTTCAGTTGGACTTCATTAATAATAAAATTATTACAAAATATTCATGTGGGGTATCTTTATTACAAACGCCTTTTTTTTTAATTGCTCATGCATTGTCCGAGCCACTCGGATTTAAGTCAGACGGTTTTTCGAAAATTTATTCTTTTGCTATCTATTTTTCCGGAGTGTTTTTTTGTTGCCTGGGATTATTTTTACTTAGTCATTTTTTATTAAGACATTTTAGTCCCTTAGTTTCTATCCTTGCTCCACTTTTGTTTTTTGCTGCAAGTAATTTATATTATTATAGCATAGATGCTCCTGGGATGTCTCATATTTATTCTTTTTTTTTATTTTGTTGTATTTTATATTTATCACCTTTCATTATTTTAAAATCAAATTTTAATTATTGGTTCTTATTTTTCAGCTCTCTTATGCTTGTTATTATAACAAGGCCAACCAACATCCTTATTGGCTTATTCCCTTTGTTATATAATATTAAAGACAAGGGTGATTTTTTTCTTCGCTTGAAGTTTTTATATTCAAATAAATTATTTATTACAATTGCTGCTGCAGCATCACTTATTTTTTCTCTACCACAGCTTTTGTATTGGTACAATAATACTGGCCACCTATTGTCTTATTCTTATGGTAATGAAAGTTTTATTTTTTGGAATAGTCCGAAAATAATGGAAGTTTGGTTCAGTACTAATAACGGACTATTTTTATATACTCCAATTATTATAGCTTCCTTAACAGGTATTTTTTTAATGATAAAAAATAAGTTATTAGAGGGCTATTTTATTGGTTTTTTATTTTTAATAATTACTTATATTTTCGCAAGTTGGTGGAACTGGTGGTTTGGTTGTGCATTAGGGGCTAGAAGTTATGTTGAGTACTATTCGATTTTTATAATTTCATTTGCATATTTGCTTGAACGTGCTCTCCAAAATAAAATTTACAGGTATGCTATTATAATTTTTATTGCTTTTTGTTGTTATTTAAATATGGATATAGAATATTATTACGATGGCTGTTTTCATGGAGGGACATGGGATTTTGCTACCTATTTAAAACTGCTTAATTCTTGATTTTGCTATCCAAAAATTAATTATTTCAGCTCTTTTATTAATAGGTTCAACAGTGCTTTTGCATCATTATTATTTAATTGATAAGCTAATTTTATTTCTTTACCCTTATAATCAAAAGTCAGTTTTTCATCTGCTATCATCCAATAAGAGCTATTCAATATTTCGGCAAAAGAATTCTCATCCGCTGCAACCAATCTTAAGTTTTTTATTAGATCTAGCTCGTATTCTTTAATTTTCCCCTTGCCTGAAACATCCAGTTTATATAATAATTTTTTATCGCGTATTTTTATTTTTTCCTTTCCGGACTTTCTCCATAAATAAACATAAAAAATTTTATATTCAAAATATGCCCAAAAGCCCATCCAAACAATTATTGCAGTTTTGGTATTAGGGTCTGTTATTAAAAAGTAATTAATAAAAATAATTAATCCACTTAAACTCCATAATAGGAGCCATAATAATAATAATTTATTTTTTGCTTTGTCGATGAAGGAAATAATTACTATGCTTTTTTCATTTTCCTTTTTAAGAATACTAATTCTTTGACCTATGAACTCCATAATATAATTAGTTAAATTGTGTATTTACAATATGTTTTATGTTAGTGAAGTTTTTGAAATAAATCCGCAAATTAAATG
>CAMBDK010000113.1 GCA_945865315.1 Chitinophaga pinensis
TATTTCGATAAAGGTATAATTAATTATGAAATCAAAAATAGTAGAATTCAGGATTTCTCTATTTCATTAAAAAATATTACAAAATTCTATTGTTTCTATTTTTTAGTTAATTATAATTTTGAAATTAAAATGGAATACATGATAATAAAATGTTTTTCACTGAATAAAACATATGCATTAAAAAAAACTATAAATTTGGCAATTGACGAGCTTATTAATGCTTTAAAATTTAATAACATTTTTCCAATATTTCAAATTTTATTTTACTTTGAATTTGATAAAATAATTTTTTAAAAGTATATTATATAATACCAATAAAAAAATGATTACTGCAGAAACTCCTATTAGATACGACAGAAAGAAACACAATGACGATAATTTAATTGCTATCTACAAAGGAATATTAAAGCCCCGCATGATAGAAGAAAAGATGTTAATATTATTGCGGCAAGGGAAAATTTCCAAATGGTTTTCTGGAATAGGCCAAGAAGCAGGATCTGTAGGTGCTGCAATGGCATTAGAAAAGGATGAATTTATATTACCAATGCATAGAAATTTAGGTGTTTTTACATCTAGAAACATTCCCTTGAATAGATTATTCTCTCAGTTTCAGGGAAAGCCAAGCGGGTTTACAAAAGGGCGCGATCGTTCTTTTCATTTCGGTACTTTGGAGTATCATATAATAGGCATGATTTCTCATCTTGGCGCTCAAATGGGTGTTGCGGATGGTATTGCATTAGGGAATTTATTGAAGGAAAATAAAAAAGTAACACTTGTTTTTACAGGAGATGGAGGAGCGAGTGAGGGAGATTTTCATGAATCGTTGAATGTTGCTGCTGTTTGGGATTTGCCGGTAATATTTGCAATAGAAAATAACGGCTATGGTTTATCAACACCAAGTAATGAACAATTTCGATGCAAGCAATTTATTGATAAAGGAATAGGTTATGGCATGGAAGCTTTTCAGGTAGATGGCAATAATATTTTGGAAGTATTTGATACAGTGAAACGCATAGCAGACTCCATCAGAAAAAGACCACATCCTGTTTTATTAGAATTAATGACATTTCGGATGCGTGGCCATGAAGAAGCTTCAGGTACTAAATATGTTCCAAATAGTTTATTGGAAGTATGGAGCAAAAAAGATCCATTAAATAACTTTGAAAAATTTCTTTTAGAAGAGGGTGTGTTAACCGATAAAATAGTACATGAGATACGCACTAATATTAAGGAGGAGATAGAAAAAGGTTTAGAAATAGCAAATAATGAAACTTTGCCAGCACCACGCACCGATTTAGAATTGCAAGATATTTACTACCCATTTGAATTAAGTATTTCAAAACCTAAAGAAATTTTAACAAACAAACGTTTTATTGACGCTATTTCAGATGGCTTGCGTTTGGCTATGCGGAAACATCAAAACTTAATATTGATGGGACAGGATATTGCAGAATATGGCGGAGTATTTAAAATTACGGAAGGTTTTATAGAAGAATTTGGTAAAAACAGGGTGAGAAACACTCCATTGTGTGAAGCGGCAATAATAGGCAGCAGTTTTGGATTATCTATAAATGGAATGAAATCAATGGTTGAAATGCAATTTGCTGATTTTGTTACAGAAGGATTTAATCAAATAATAAATAATCTTGCTAAATCACATTATCGTTGGGGTCAAAATTCAGATATTGTAATACGCATGCCAACAGGAGCAGGGGTTGCTGCCGGGCCATTCCATTCTCAAAGTAATGAGGCTTGGTTTACTCATACACCTGGTTTGAAGGTAGTTTATCCTGCTTTCCCAAAAGATGCAAAAGGTTTATTACTAGCAGCTTTCGAAGATCCGAATCCTGTATTATTTTTTGAGCATAAAGCACTTTACCGCAGTATTTCTGAAGATGTACCAGAAGGTTATTATACTATTCCATTTGGAAAAGCAATTTTTTTAAATGAAGGAAATGATTTAACAGTTATTACATATGGAATGGGGGTTCATTGGGCAATGGAAATACTTCAGAAACATCCAGAAATAAAAGTTGATTTAATTGATTTACGTACTCTAATACCATATGATAAAGAGGCTATTATTAATTCAGTAAATAAAACAGGCAAAGCCATTGTTTTACACGAAGACACTTTGGTGGGTGGCTTTGGTGGAGAACTAGCAGCCTTGGTATCAGAGCATTGTTTTGAAAAACTGGATGCTCCAGTAATACGCTGTGGAAGTTTAGATACACCTGTTCCGATGAATGTTGATTTGGAGATAAATTTTTTAGCTAAGTCGCGATTCGAAAAGCAATTAATTGATTTGTGGAAATATTAAGCGTTACATAAATTTTAAAAATAAAACGAGCAGGCATTTTTAAAAAAATATTTAATAGCGATAAATAGTATTCAAAAAATAAGTTTATTTCAATAAAAAATGAAAAATTTTATCAATAAAGATGACAAAAAAGGAACGATTTGAAAAAATAATCGACTATTTCAGTGAACATCAACCTGTGGCTGAAACAGAGCTGAATTACAATAATCCATACCAGTTATTAGTAGCAGTAATACTATCAGCGCAATGCACCGACAAGCGTGTAAACATGGTAACACCTGCATTATTTAATACTTTTCCAAGTGCCGAATTTATGGCTGCAGCGGATAGTTCGGAAGTATTCCAATATATTAAAAGCATCAGCTATCCGAATAATAAAGCCAAGCATTTAGTTGGTATGGCGAGTATGTTAATGAACCAATTTGATGGGATAATTCCATCGGAGGTGAGTGAATTACAAAAATTACCAGGAGTTGGCCGCAAGACTGCAAATGTTATTGCTTCGGTAGTTTATAATAAGCCAGCACTAGCAGTTGATACCCATGTATTTAGGGTGTCAGCATGTTTAGGATTAACAATAAATTCAACAACACCACTAGAAACTGAAAAACAATTGGTGAAATATGTGCCAAAAGAAAAAATAGGTATTTTTCATCACTGGATAATTTTGCATGGTCGTTATATATGTGTAGCCAGAACACCAAAGTGTGATATTTGCCCAATACAAAAGTTTTGCAAATATTTCGAAAATTCTAAAAAAAAAAATAATTAAAAAATTTCAGATAAATCAAAACGAGGGGCACTTAGAATTACTGTGCTTAGAAATTTTTGTTTTTTTATTCATCCTCCTCATTATTTTTCTTTTTAAATAACCATCATTTTTTTTATTGGGTTCCAATTCCAGTTTTTTAACAACTATAATTGTATCCGATGAAATAATTTTATCCACCTTATTTTCATTGTAATTAGAAGGAATTATAACAGGAGGTTCCGAATGTATTCTTCTTTTTTTCTTTGAAATTGTTTTTTTTTCTTCAACAGAATAATTGTTAGTATTTGCATTGACAATAACATTGTTGGATACTAGTTCTTTATTATTAGTTTCAAAAACATTAGTTTTTGTCTTGTTTGTATTTTCAATTTTCTGTTTTTTACTATTTTTTTTATTAGAAAAATCCATTTTTTGTTCATTAGAACTGGCTGGTAATTCGGAGTTATTTAATAATAGTGATTGCTTGTTTACTTTAGTATTATTTGTAGGATGGGATTGACTATAGAATACTTTATTGGTTTTATTTTTATTTTTCTTCCATTTAGGGCAATCTGTTGTAGAAGGCATAAGGGGGAGAGCCATTAAATCCTTTTGCTGTTGGGCAGCACAATAATAATTAAATAAAAATAAAAATAAAACGGCTGTTTTCATTTACTAGGTTTTAATTATAATAACGCAAAAAATACACCAATTATTATTTATTAAAAAAATAATTAACTATTGCTATAAATGAAAATAATGTAAAAAAATAACTAGAAAGAAAAAAACTAAAGCAGGTTAAATTAAGGTTTAAAGACTAGTCATCATGGCCTTTGCCACCAACAGCTTTTCCTGTTGTCCAGAGTTCTTGCTCAGCTTTTTGAACTCGTTTTAATGAATCAGAAATATTTTTATCACCAAAGCGTTCTAAATTAGGCTTTCCTGCATTTACCCAAGCTGTATACCAAAGGCTACCAATAGTAATGATAGCTTGGCACATTCTGCGTTCTACCATACCGTTTAGCATTTTATCATATTCGTTGGTATATTCAGTGGAGTAAACTTTCATTATTGTGGCGCCACGGTTTTCAAAACTATATTTTTTATCAGGAGAATATCTGGCATTTAATTCAGCTTCAAATTTCAAAACTGAATCAACAGCAACATGACTACTTTTTACTGCGCTCCATGCTTTATCAATAGGTTTTTCAATATATTTAGCCTTTCCAGTCCAAAAGTCGTAACCCTCCGATTTTAATTCAGGAATTCTTGATTCCCAAAAGCCGTGAATACCTTTTTGATTTGTTTTTTGACCGTTATAATTTTCAGTAGTATGCAGTGGAACATGCGCATCTGCCACATAATGCCCTAAATCAGCAGAATAATGCAATATTAAATCAAGATTTTCATCCTTGAAGGCCTCTTGCAATCGGTACACCATTTTATCGATATGCCAAGGAACAATTCCATAAGCTTTTAAAGTATCTTCGGTAAATTTTTTAACAGCTACTTTCCAAAATTTAGGGACAGAATCGAAAGGGAAATCCCCATAATGATCAATATCAATATAATGACGAGGGGCTTCGTCTACACTTACATTTCTTCTCTTGTCAGGATCAATGGCATGCTGAGAAATATATTCAATATGCTTTTTATAAAAGCCTATCATACCATCAGGCAAAGTGAAAATGGCCATCCTATTAATCTTTTGATGAGCATAAAATCCCCATGAATATGCGGGTTCATTATTTGGAATAAATAGAAATAAACTAATAATAAATAAAATAATATATTTACGCATATTTTTTAAGAATAAATTCAACAGTCAAATTTACTTAATTTAATTAATAAAATGAATATTGCTTTTTTGGAGTAAGGACGAAAAATAAAAATCAGAGGTATTGAAAATATTTTATTAAAATTGTTTCACTAAATATTTGCCATCTAATACGGGGATTACATCAGTTTTATCTAAGGTAAAACAATACTTAATATCATTCTTTAAGCCCATAGCAGATAATCGTTCGGTGTGAGAGGAGTTACGTAAATATTTGAATGGGTTTTTTTGTGCCGATTGATATAAAAAAACTGCAGATAAAGCACCATCGCCTGATTTAAAGTTATTATTACCTTCTAAAAGAATTTTAGAAATTGCACCAGCACAAATTGTGTCTTCCAAATTAATTCGATTTTTCCAACCAGAGCATAAAATCAAAATGTTTCTGTTTTGCAATTTCAACCAATTGCATAAGGCAGAAATGTTGGTGAAGGCCCCTATAACAACTTTATAGGCGTGGCTGGCTGCAGCAATAGCTTGTGTTCCATTAGTTGTAGAGATAACAATAGTTTTGCCATTTACTTTTTCAGTAGTATATGAAAAAGGCGAATTGCCAAAATCAAAACCTTCCAAAGCAATGCCATTGCGCTCAGCACCTACTAAATAACCTTTACTTTTATATTCTGCAGCCTCTTCAATAGTAGCAACCGGAATAATTTTTTCAGCACCATTATGGAAAGCGGTACAAATGGCAGAAGTTGCTCGCAAAACATCTATTACCACCACAATAGCATCATCCCTATGATAAATAGGGTAGGAAAATGGGGTTATACAAACATCAAGAGAAAGTTTTGCTCCTGAATTCTTATTTGCTAAAGTTGTGGATAAATCAGAATGGAAATTTGATTCGTAATTTGTTTTCATTTTAAACCTCGTTTGTCAAATTTTTTTTAGTTAGAAAATAAAAAATTGCAAGCTCCTATAAATAAAAATGTATTATGTTGAATTAAAGCTAAAAAGAGCATTAAAAAATATTACAGTTCATCAGTTAAATATTGGCAAAATTAAAATAATAAAAAAAACAGATTTTAATAATTATTGTTCTTTAACTTATTTTAAAAATGGCATTTTAACTACCTTTGCCTTAATGGCTTTTTCACGTATTAAAATGAATATTTCTGTATCTGTTTTAGAAAAAGAGGTGTTTACATATCCCATGCCTATAGCTTTATTTAAAGTTGGTGATTGCGAGCCTGATGTAACTTTACCAATAATATTTCCAGCAGCATCTGCTATTTGATAATCGTGTCGAGGGATACCTCTGTCGATCATTTCAAAGCCTACAAGTTTTTTCGATACGCCATTTTCTTTTTGCAATAACAATTCAGATTTATTAGTAAACTCTTTTGAAAACTTGGTAATCCAACCTAAGCCAGCTTCAATAGGAGAAGTATTGTCGTCAATATC
Source organism: Chitinophaga pinensis (assembly GCA_945865315.1). Classification (GTDB taxonomy): domain Bacteria; phylum Bacteroidota; class Bacteroidia; order 2-12-FULL-35-15; family 2-12-FULL-35-15; genus 2-12-FULL-35-15. Next base: position 6,316 of record CAMBDK010000113.1, read on the forward strand.
ATTGCCATACAAACAAAATCCCATTTCTAGTCGCAAGGTATCTCTAGCACCCAAACCAATAGGTTTAATACCATATTCGGCACCAGCATCAAAAATAGAATTCCACATTATATCTGCCACTTCATTTTCAAAATATAACTCAAAACCACCAGCACCCGTATAACCAGTATTTGAAATAACTACATTGTCAATCCCATTAAATATCCCTTTCTTAAATGTATAATAAGGTATATCAGAAAGATTTACAGAAGTTAATTTTTGAAGCGCTAATATAGCTTTAGGGCCTTGAACTGCAAGCAATGAGGTTTTGTCAGAAATGTTGTGCATTTCTACATTTTTTGTATTAAATTTAGTTATCCAATTCCAGTCTTTTTCTATATTAGAGGCATTAACAACCAGCATGAATGCTTTTTCATTTATTCGGTAAACAAGTAAATCATCTACAATACCACCATTTTCATTAGGGAAACAAGAATATTGTATTTTTCCATCTAATAAAATAGATACATCATTGGAAGTAACACGCTGAATAAGATCCATTGCATTATCGCCTTTTAAAATAAATTCACCCATATGACTTACATCAAAAACACCCATTGCATTTCTAACAGCATGATGCTCATCATTTAATCCACTGTAAGAGACAGGCATGAGATATCCAGCGAATGGAACCATTTTAGCATTAAGTGATATGTGTTTATTTACTAGAGCAACTTTTTTTAATTCAATTGATGTTTCCATGTTTTGTTTAAAAGATATTAACCGTTAATAAATTAGGAGAAAATAATAACAATATATTAAGTAGTAAAGTATTACAATTGAAAAAACACTTAAAAAATTGTGATTACAAATATATGATTTTATCATAATAAAATTTTGTGTAACTTAAAATTCATCCAAATAAAAAATACTGTAAATTTTCATACTAAAAATAAATCAATTTTCAAATAAAATTAAATGAGAATTTATATTTTTTTAGAAATAAAAAATTAAAATAAAGTTTAATTGCTAAAATGCTAAATTAATGTAATTTTGTTTTTAACGATATGATGAAGCCACGCATTATTTTAGATAAAAAACAATTTGAAATCACGGTTACCCGACTTTGTTATCAATTAATTGAAGTCCATAACGATTTTTCAAATACTGTAATAATTGGACTTCAACCACGTGGAATTTATCTTGCCTATCGCATCCAAAAAAAGTTAAATGAAATTTTAAAGAAAAAAAATATTAAGTGCGGGAGCCTTGATATTACTTTTTATCGTGATGATTTCCGACAAAAAGAATTGATACCAAATTCAACTGATATTGGATTTATCATAGAAAATAAAAATGTTGTTTTAGTAGACGATGTGCTTTATACAGGGCGTACTATACGTGCCGGATTAGATGCAATGCTTGCTTATGGCAGGCCAAACGATGTAGAACTTTTAGTATTAATTGATCGCAGACTTAGCCGTCATTTACCAATACAAGCTAAATATATTGGTAAAACGATTGATTCAATAGCCTCTGAAAAAGTAAAGGTAGAATGGGAAGAGATAGAAGGGGAAGATAAAGTAACATTAAGTAGTAACGAATAAATTTATTGATTAGTTAAAAAAGTATCCAAGAAATTTCTAATTATTCGCTATTTGTAAAATAATGACTAAACTAAGCACAAAACATTTACTTGGAATAAAAGACATTTCTGTAAACGATATTAATTTAATATTAACAACTGCTGAAAGTTTTAAAGAAGTAATAAATAGGCCAATAAAAAAAGTTCCCTCTTTACGAGATATTACAATTGCAAATTTATTTTTCGAAAATTCCACCCGTACAAAACTTTCATTTGAATTAGCCGAAAAGCGTTTAAGTGCCGATGTAGTTAATTTTTCATCCTCCTCCTCCTCAGTAAAAAAAGGCGAAACTTTAATAGATACTGTTAATAATATTTTAGCAATGAAAGTGGATATGGTAGTAATGCGCCATCCTAATCCAGGTGCTGCATTATTTTTGTCAAAGCATGTAGACGCTAAAATTATCAATGCAGGAGATGGGGCGCATGAGCATCCTACGCAAGCATTATTAGATGCATTTTCTATCAAAGAAAAATTAGGTAGCATTAAGGGGAAAAAAATTGCAATAATTGGAGATATAATTCATTCGAGAGTAGCTCTTTCAAATATTTTTTGTCTGCAAAAATTAGGTGCCGAAGTTATGGTTTGTGGACCAACTACATTAATGCCGAAATATGTTAATAGTCTTGGAGTTAAAGTGGAACATAATCTTAAAAAAGCACTTGAATGGTGCGATGTAGCAAATATGCTGCGCATTCAATTAGAACGTCAGGAGATTAAATATTTCCCATCTTTACGTGAATATAGCATGTTATTTGGATTAAATAAAGAATTACTGAATTCTCTTAGTAAGAAAATTATAATTATGCACCCAGGGCCTATAAATAGAGGAGTTGAAATCACCAGTGATGTAGCAGATAGTGATCAAAGTATTATTTTGGAACAAGTAGAAAATGGAGTAGCAGTTAGAATGGCAGTTCTTTTTTTACTTGCCGGAAGAAATTAAATATTTTTAATAAATTTCAATATTTTCAATAAAAATATATTATTTTAATAATTATTGAAAAATTACATTTTCAATTTATATTATTATCCTTTCATAACATTAATCAAGTTGAATATTTTATTATAAATATATATTCAATTAATAATTACAGAATAAAATTCAGAATTCAATTTCAATAGATTAAAAACTATTAATAAAAATTAAAATATCATTAAATGATTCAATTTATTATTAGACATATATTATTAATATGCTTATTAAGTTTTGCCGTATGTTGTTCAACAGCTCCAAAACTTAAGAAAGTTGAAACATCCAATATTGAAATTAACAATCAAAGTTCATTAATTGATAATGAAGTTAAAAATATGCTTCAACCATATAAAAGCAAACTCGATTTAATTATGAATGAATTGTTAATTACTTCGGAACAACCATTATTAAAAGGATTGCCCGAAGGGAATTTAGGAGATTTTGTTTGCGATGCTATATTGAAAAAAACGAATGACTTTTATAAACCCGAAGATAATATTCCTGTAAGCATTTGTTTGTTGAATAATGGGGGCTTAAGGGCAGAATTACCAAAAGGAGAAATTACACGCGGTCATGCATTTGAATTAATGCCATTTGAAAATAATATTTATGTATTAACAATTACTGGAGCTAAAACAAAACAATTATTTGAATATATAGTTGAAAACAACGGAGCACCATTTGCTGGAGCTAGAATTAAGGCTAAAGGAAAAAAAATTATTGAATTAAAAATTAATGGACAAGATATTGATCTTAATAAAACATATAAAATTACTACCTCCGATTATTTAGCATCAGGAGGAGATAAATATTATTTTTTTAAAGACCCCATAAAAACAGAGTTATTAAAATATAAATTGCGTGATGCAATAATAGACCATTTGGTTGAAGAAAATAAAAAAGGTAAAACATTAATATTTAATACCGATGGTAGAATTAAATATGAATAATAGGCGTGAGTTTTTAAAGAAAACATTAATTGGTGGCGCTGGAATGATAGCATTAAATGCAATTCCAAATGAAGCATTCGCTAAAAGCGATATGGTTAAAATAACTATTTTGCATACCAATGATGTGCACAGCCATATAGATCCCTTTCCCGATAATCACCCAAAGTTTCCAGGATTAGGTGGTGCCGTGAGAAGAGCTGCATTAATAAAAAAAATACGCAGTGAAGAAAAAAATGTTTTGTTACTTGATGTAGGCGATATATTTCAAGGTACTCCATATTTTAATATGTATGGAGGGGAATTGGAATTTAAATTAATGAGTATGATGAATTATGATGCTACAACCATTGGGAATCATGATTTTGACAATGGTTTGGAAGGTTTGGTGAAACAATTACCAAATGCAAATTTCCCATTTATAAATTGTAACTATGATTTTTCGGATACTGCAATGGCAGGCAAAACAATACCGCATAAAATATTTATTAAAGAAGGAATTAAGATAGGTGTATTTGGTTTAGGAATTGAATTGGAGGGTTTAGTAGAAAAAAAAATGTATGCAAATACAAGGTATCTGGATCCTATAGAAAAAGCTGCTGAAGCAACACATTTTTTAAAGAATGATCAAAAATGTGATTTAATTATTTGTTTATCTCACTTAGGTTACAAGTATGAAAATAAAAAAATAAGTGATGTTGAATTAGCTAAACACTCCAAAAACATTGATATTATTTTAGGAGCGCATACGCATACATTTCTTAATAATCCTTTGTCGTTTAATAATATTGATAACAAAGAAGTATTAGTTGCACAGGTTGGATGGGCAGGAATACGATTAGGAAGAATAGATTATATTTTTAAAAACAAA
>CAMBDK010000114.1 GCA_945865315.1 Chitinophaga pinensis
ATTATATCTACTTTTTAAAATGGGATCGCTTCTCAAGAAATGCACCCGAAGCTTATGCTGAATTGGGTAAACTTAAAAAACTAAATGTAGAGGCCAGAGCCATGGAACAACCTTTAGATTTAGAAATACCTGAGCAAAAGGTAATGCTGGCCATTTATTTAACAGCACCTGAAGTTGATAATGATCGTAGAGCATTAAATATATTTCATGGAATACGAAGGGGTAAAAAAGAAGGAAGATGGCTAGGGAATTGTCCTCGTGGTTACAAGAACACACGCAACGAATACAACCGACCTGTTATTACACCCGAAGGAGGCTCACAGGAAAAACTTGTTAAATCCGCTTTTAAGGAATTTGCAGATGGTAAATACAGTGTTGAGGAGTTACGCTTAAAACTCCAAAAGAAAGGCCTTAAATGCAATCGTAATTCGTTTTGGATGCTATTACGCAACAAAGCATATATCGGAAAAGTTCTTGTTCCTGCCTATAAAAACGAACCTGAAGAATGGATACAAGGAAAACACAAACCTTTGATTGACGAACTAACGTTTTACAAGGTGCAAGATATACTGGAAGGAAGAAAAAAGAATTTACCTAGTTCATTCAAAACCATTCGTGATGAATTTCCATTAAGAGGGATATTAATTTGTCCGAAATGTGGTAAGCAATTAACTGCATCTTGTTCCAAAGGAAAGATGGGACAACTTTATCCGTATTATCATTGTTCGCAAGGTTGCAAAGAAAGACAAAAGGCAGAATTGGTTAATGAAGCCTTTGTTGAATTATTACAAGTGGTACAACCAAAACCTAATAGCATAAAGTTGTTTTCTAAATTGGCCAATGAAAAGTTGAAAAACAATAACACTACTGGCAAAGCAGAATTGGAAAAAGTAAACAAAGAAATAGCAAAACAACAACAGCGTATTTCTAATGCAAGAAGTTTAATGTTGGATGGTGAAATTGATGCGTCAGAATTCAAGTCAATGCGTATTGAGATAGAAGAAAAAATTACTCAATTTACTTGCGAATTAAATAATGTAAGTGCAAGTATGCATAATATTGGGTCAAAACTGGCAGAGGCTACCGACTTAATTTCGAACCTCGGAAAGCACTATATACACAGTGAAACAGCAGTAAAAAGACAGATAGTGAGTTCGGTTTTTCCCTCAGGCTTAGTTTATGGAGAAAAAAAAGTTCGAACTCTCGAATTGAACAAAGTGATGTCCCGAATCCTTAGTATTGACAAGGCTTTCGGAGGACCTAAAAAAAGAAAGCACACCAATTTTGGTGTGCTTTCCCTTCGAGTGGAGTCGGAGGGATTCGAACCCTCGTCCAAACAAGGAATTAATAAGCTTTCTACATGCGTAGCTCTTATTTAGTTTTCGAGAAATGGCAGGTATAAGTCAAACCAACCAAAACCTTATTCCTTTATTTTCGCTTAGTCATCAGGATCCTGACCAAACTATCTCAACATTTTTGATACCTCAGAGGGACGCAGTAGAGAGGAGCTTCCCAGGAAGTAGAAAGTGCTTAATTTCTAAAACTAAGCAGCTAACGCGTAATTGTTTTCGCCAGTTAGACGAGTGAGAGTTGATATTAACGAGCCATATTCACAACGCTCGGCATGCTTACATAAAAATCGCACCTGCTGTCAAAACCGTGACGACCCCAGTTGAATTGGGTACAAAGGTACAAAATAAAAATTAATTTAGTATTAGTAATATTAAGAAATAAAAATAGTAATCGCCTTTGTTTAGATAAGTTTTAAAAAAATAAAAAAAAACATTTATCTACTATAAAATAAATAAAAAAATTATTTTAATACCATTTTCGATTTTTGAAAAGCAAAATTTAAAATATTATCAATAAAGTCGTAAGGTTTATAACCTTGTAAAGCACATTGATGAAATATGCAGGTAGCAGGAGTCATCCCAGGCAATGAATTTACTTCTATAAAAATTATTTCTACTTTTATTTTAGCTTCATCAGTAATAGTAGAAATATTATTATCGTAAACACGAACAAAAGCATCAATTCGGGTATAACCATTTATATTTAATAATCGAGCAGCGGCAGCAAATATTTGTTTTACTTCATCCGAAATTAATTGACGAGTTTTATTGTTTTTAGAATATCTTGCAGGGGTGATATTTTGTCCTTGTCCGGCTAAAAATTTTTCTTCTAAGGATAAAACTTCTCCACCGCTTAATGCTTCCGAAGCTTCAAATACTTCATAATTAATATTGCCTTCTTTATCATATTTAGTAAGCATACCACCGGTTATTTCAAGGAAATGCTGCGCATCCCTTTTACTTATTAACTCTTCAACAATAAACACCTGCTTTTGAGGAAATTCCTCCTTATCCTTTAGCTGCAATATTTTTATAGCATCGGCATCTAAATTTTCTTGTTTACGGAAAATCAATGTGGCAAAAGCATCTAGTTCTTCAAAAGTTTTTATTTTCCTTACAGCTGACGAACATCCGTCATCAAGAGGTTTTGCGATAAAAGGGAGCTTTATTTTTTCAGCTATGGCCGATAATACCATTTTTTTATTGGTATGCCAGGCATCTTCCTGAATCAATATATGTTCTGCTATCAAAAATCCATTATGCTTTAAAATTTCATTGGTACGGTATTTATCAATAGTAATTTGTGAACTTTCTACTCCCGATCCATTATATGGTAAACCTACCTTCTCCAATTCAGCTTGCACTGCACCATCCTCTCCTGGGCGGCCATGCAAGGCAATAAAAACACAATCTACCTTAGATGCCAAATCTTTATAGGTTAATCGTTTTGGTTTCACTAAATTTTCAGGACTTGAATATTTTATATTAATATCAATACATTCATCAATTATCTGATTAACTATATCATGGGTTTTATAATTTTCAATTTTATCTTTTATATCATCGGCATTGTCTTTCAATAAAATATTTATTGGAATCTGATACATAATATGTTCCTTGGCATTGCCTGTAAGGAAAACTGGTATAGGCTCATATTTTGTGGAGGACGCTAGTTTCTCATAAATATTTCTACCGCTCTCCACAGAGATATGTCTTTCGGAAGAATATCCGCCTAATATTACAGCCACTTTAATTTTATTTGTAGCTGCCGCTTTATCTGCTTTTATAGCTTCGTCGAGGTTTAATAATAAATTATTATAAATACCACTATTCTTACTGGCTATAATTCTTTGAGCGAGTGAGGTACGAATAATATATGTTAAAAATTGAGAAGGATTTAAACCTATTTCGGCAGCCTGATGGAAGAAAAATGATGAGGGCATCATGCCTGATGTAGTATTGGGGTCGTTCAAATATATTTTACCCTCATTCGAAATAAAGCCATCAATTCTAGCATATACATCAAAATGCAAGGTGCTAAATAATCGTTCACACTCTTTACGAATTGCTTGTATTTGCTCGTTTGGTATATCAATGGGAGTAATTTTACGGGACAATCCGGGTAAATATTTAGAACGATAATCAAACAACTCTTTTCCTTTTCTAATTTCTGTTGGCGGCAGCGCAATAATTTCCGCTTTATTTTTTTTCTCTATTACTTCTTTTTTATTAGTTGCTAAATAAAGTGATGGATCCTGAAGAACTATGCAAGAAAATTCTTTACCTGCTATAAAACTTTCCACCAAAACTTTACTTTCGCCATCTATAGATTCTAGTATCAAACCTTCGGAATGGGAATCGAAATATTTATTTAAATAGTCAATTAAATCCTGTGGGTGATATATTAATTTTAAAAACTGAAAATCCCCTGTCGATACTTTTAAAGGCATACCTATACCTTCTCGAATATCTGCAAGTAATTTAATAAAATCATATTTTTGCTCCACATTAAAATTGCGCCATACAGCAGCATCCAGCCATTTGGTAAAAAACGCTTTTTCGATAGCTTCCTTAAATTTGGTATTATCGTCCTCATATAAAATAGTAATCCCTATTGAAGAGCCTTGATTTGCAGGCTTTATAACCATAGGGAATCTAATTTCTTTTTTTGCTTTTTCAAATAAAAGTTCCCAAGATGAACTGGTTGATTCCCTTTTAGTAAAATTACATTTAATAAAATCCTCTCTGTCGATAGTAAAAAAGGCAGGACTATTAAAACTTGAATTTACCATCCATCTTTTCTGTACGCTTTTATCAATACCAATTGCCGAGGGTAAAATGCCTGAACCAGAATAAGGGATTCCTAAATATTCAAAAAGACCTTGTATTTTACCATCTTCACCGAAGGGACCGTGCAAGCACAAAAAGGCAAAATCAAAATATTTTTTTAAATCCCCTACTTCTATCTTTTTTCCAATTTTATTTATCAATTCAAGCTGAAGTGCAGGCGATAATTCACCAATCTGTTCTGCATAAATTTGAAAAGGATTTATTTTAGAATTGTTGGCTTCATTTTTTTCAGGAATAAATTCAGCAGGGGGGTAAAAATCACGAATACTACCTTTATAAATAAATTCCCAATTAAGTAAAACAAAATTACCAAAGCTATCAATAAAAATAGGCACAGCTTCAAATAATGATTTATTTAAATTGTCGTAAACGGTTCTTCCACCAGCAAAAGATATTTCACGTTCTTTAGAAAAGCCTCCAAAAATGATTCCTATTTTCATATATAATTTTTGAAAAAAATAAAACGAATTATTAATAAATAAATTGCTCCTTATAGCCTATAATTAGGAAAATTTGGAATTATTTAATATTAACAAATATAAAATTAAGAGAAATTGAATTTTAACAGGAGTGGTGTAAGTATTCAACAAGTTTATTAACCGCAAATGCACGGTGGCTAATTATATTTTTTTCAGCTATATCCATTTCAGCAAATGTTTTTCTCCTTAAATTATTATTTTGATTTTGCTCATCGCCAGCTGCTAATGCAGGAGCGAAAATTGAGTCATATCCAAACCCATTTGTTCCATATTTTTCTGTCAATAAAACGCCATTAATGATGCCTTCAAATTGCATTTCAACACCATCTATTACCAATGAAATAATAGTTTTGAAACGAGCGTTACGATTAGTAATGCCATCCATTTCCAATAGGATTTTATTAATATTATCCTCAGCATTTTTATTTTCACCAGCATATCGGGCCGATAATACACCAGGCCTACCTGCTAATGCCTCTACCTCTAGCCCTGTATCATCAGAGAAACAATTAATGTGGTATTTATTATAAACATAAAACGATTTTTGAGATGCGTTGCCTTCTATTGTAGGACTTGTTTCTGGAATTTCTTCAACGCAGCCTATATCCTTTAAGCCCAATAACTGTATGGTATCGGGAATCATTTTTTGGATTTCTGAAATTTTATTTTTATTGGCGGTGGCGAATACTATTTTTATCAATTTTTTAAAGTTTACATTAAAGTTTAATATCAATTAACTACAGTCTGTCTATAATGTCCGATTTCTTCGTTATTCTTGTTTTTAAAACCAGTCATTTACCAATGTAAACTCTTGATTTTCAAAACTACGAAAGCCTCGAACTCATACATTATAGTTCAGACTCTCGACTATATGGACAGACACCAACTAGCATACACTTTCAAATATTTATTTATTAGAAGAACTAAAAAAAATAGAAGAATTTTAAAAAAAATTAATGAAAAAATAAATAGGATATGAAAATTGCGGCTATTGTACTTGCTAAATCAGCAATTAAGCCAGCTGTAATAGCATAGCGTGTCTTTTTTATACCCACCGAGCCAAAGTAAAGAGCAATAATATAAAAAGTAGTATCCGAGGAGCCTTGAAAAACACAGCTTAATCTGCCTACAAATGAGTCTGGACCATATGTTTGCATCGATTCAATCATAATTGCTTTAGCACCACTGCCACTCAAAGGTTTCATTAATGCTGTAGGCATAGCACCTACAAAATCGGTATTTAAATTCATGGCATTAAAAATATAGGATATCCCGTCAATCAAATACCCCATTGCGCCCGAAGCACGAAAAACTGCAACACCTACTAACATGGCTACTAAATAAGGAATAACTTTTATAGCTATTTCAAAACCACTTTTTGCGCCATCTACAAATGTATCGTAAACATTAATTTTCTTGCGTAAGCCTCCCAGTATAAATGTTATAATGATTGAAAACAAAATTATGTTGGCGCTTAGCTGGGATATAACAGCTATTTTTTCCTGCGGTAGTGTCCTAAAATAAAAGATAACTCCTATTAAGAAAGAGGAGATGCCCAATAACCAAAACATTACAATTCTATTAAATAAATTTATCTTTTGCCATATTGCTACTGTCAATAAGCCTGTTAATGTTGCAAAATAGGTTGTAATTAAAATGGGGATAAATACATCAGAAGGATTTACAGCTCCCAATATAGCACGCTGCGCAAGTATTGTAACAGGTATAATTGTTAAGCCAGCAGTATTTAATACTAAAAACATAATTTGTGCGTTGGACGCAGTATCTTTGTTCGGATTAAGCTCCTGCATGCCATCCATAGCTTTTAAACCAAGGGGTGTAGCAGCATTATCCAAGCCAAGCATATTAGCAGAAAAATTCATCATTATTTGTCCGTTCACAGGGTGATTTTTAGGTATCTCGGGAAATAATTTATTGAAAAACGGACCTACGATACGGGATAAAAAATTAATAGCCCCTGCTTTTTCTCCAATGTTCATAAGACCTAACCATAAGGTCATTACACCAACCAATGGCAAGGAAATATCCATAACAGCAGTTTTTGATGAACTAAATGTTGCATCGATAATTATTTTAAAAACTTCTGTATCCCCTGTAAATATTAGTTTTACAAGTGCTATAAGGAAGGCGATAACAAAAAATGCAATCCAAATATAATTGAGTGCCATAAAATTGAGATTGAATATTTAATTTTATTCGGAAATACAAATGTAATTTTTTTTTCTATTTTAGGTCTCTATTGTTTTTATTTGATGAGAAAAATAAAAATAATAATAAAATTGTTTTTTTAACTTTGTTATTAAATTCATGACAAATCCATAATTGCAAAATTTTTAAATAAAGAAAAGTATCATCTGAATAATTATTAAATATGATAAAACGACCCCGAAGATTAAGGAAAAACAGCATCGTTAGAGAATTGGTTGCAGAAACAAAAATTTCGAAGGATATGTTTATTTATCCTTATTTTGTTGTAGAAGGTGTAAATATAATTCATCCCATTGATGCGATGCCAGGCATTCATCATTACTCAATTGATGAATTAATTAAAGACATAGATTATGGACTAAATATAGGCATTAACAAAATTTTATTATTTGGTGTAGGCGAAAAAAAGACTGTAGATGCTAGTTCCTCCTATAGTATTGATTCTATCGTTGTAAAAGCAATAAAAGCAATAAAAGAAAAATTTGCAGATCGTATTTATCTCATAACTGATATTTGTGTTTGCGCATATACTACCCATGGGCATTGCGGCATTCTTAAGGATGATTATGTACATAATGATTCATCTGTTGAGGTAATTTCAAAAATGGCATTGGCGCATGCACAAGCTGGCGCTGATATGGTTGCACCTAGCGATATGATGGATGGGCGTATTGCCGGAATTCGTGAGCTGCTAGATATAAATGGTTTTGAAAATACAGCTATTATGTCCTACTCTATAAAATACGCTTCTGCCTATTATGGACCTTTTCGTGAGGCCGCTAATTCTGCTCCTCAAAAAGGCGACCGTAAATCCTATCAAATGGATTTTAGAAACATGAATGAATCTATTGCCGAAGGTATGTTGGATGAAGCAGAAGGAGCCGATGTTTTAATGGTAAAACCGGCATTAGCATACCTGGATGTAATTTGTAATTTACGTCAGAACACATTGTTGCCAATAGCATGTTATAACGTCTCGGGCGAATATTCAATGGTGAAAGCCGCTGTTGCCAATGGATGGCTGGATGAACAAAAGATAGTGATGGAGAATATGTATGCCTTTGCCAGAGCTGGTGCTAATTTAATTATTACTTACCATACGAAAGATATTTTGGAAAAAGGGTGGATATAAGTGGATGTGAAATACCACCAACTATTTTTGGCATCCTTTTCAAAAAATATTTTATTTTTCTATTACCTTAGGAACTTTGAAGTAATCTGAATCATGTTTCGGAGAGTTTTTTAATGCTTCGCTCCTTGTAATTTCTTGTTTTACATCATCTTCGCGTAATACGTTTACTTCTTCACTCATATAAATCAATGGTTCAATATTGGAGGTATCCAACTCATTGAGTTTATCTACTAATTTTAGCATGTTATTAAGATCCTGAATAATTTGAACTTTAGCTTCATTTTCAAATTCCAGACGCGCCAAATGCGCAATTTTATCTACAATTATAGTATCAATTTCCATATATTTTTTATTTAAGAACATCATTTTACTTTAATAATAGCTCATAAAATTACAATTAAGGGGGTGATTTTAAAATATTAATATCCTAATTTCGAGTATCCATAAATTAAAAATTATTTTTTATTTTCATCTTTATTTAACTCGTTAAAAATAATTTCACGAACTTTTGTTTTCAAAGGCAATAAATCATCCTCAGTCATTCCTGCTGTATAAATTGGAGCATGAACAATAACTCTGGAAATACCAGGCCTACCATTAACTTTAAAAAAACCTCCATTTTGCAATAGTTTCCAATTATTCAAATATGTGATTGGAACAATGGGTATTTGTTTTTCAATTGCCATTTTAAATGCTCCATTTTTAAAGTTAAGAAGTTTCCCTGAGCTTGAAATAGCTCCTTCCGGAAAAATAAAAAAATTATTTCCTTTATCAATTTCCTGACCAGCACGAACGAATGCTTTATGAGAACTTGTATTGCTTTTGCGATCTACCAAAATATCCATTTCCTTAAAAAATATTCTAAATAATGGCATCTTGTCTATCTCTTGCTTACCAATAGAAACAAAATAATTAGGTACTGCAATATAATTAATAACGATATCTAAATAGGAGCTATGATTAGCACAATATATGGCAGGAGAAGGTATTTCTTCTAATGGTGTTTCACGTTCTATTTTTACAAACAAGCCAGGGACAAACAGTATCCATCGCGCCCATATTTTTTTTAATTGAAATGCCCTAGGAAACCATTCTCTTTTTGAAAGAAAAATATAAAATAAAGGATAAAGTATAATTAAACCAAGCACAAAATTAAGCACAAATGCTATTTTCCATAGTGAACGTGGTATAATATATAAGTAATTCATTAATTGGGTGTAATAAGTGTTAAAAGTGAATATAGAGGCTATTAATTTATGAAACTTGAAAATATAATTAATATAATATGCTGTTGATAAAAACAATAAAAATTAAAATTTCCGGAGTACAAAAAAACGAATTATAATGCTTCAATTTTATTTTAAAGATGAAGGATAAATCATTACTGAAAAAAATATTCAATGGATAACACAACAATTATTTTTTCAATAATTCATCAATTCGCATTGCATAATCTAATGAATCGTCGAGAAAAAATACAAGATTAGGTATAATACGTACTTGTTTTTTTATTCTTTCTGATAATTTTATTCTAATTTCTTTGGTATGCACCTGTATTAATTTCAATAAAACTTGGGTATCAGGAACATTAAATAAACTCACATAAATTTTTGCGATGCTAAGGTCTGGACTAACACGCACCTGCGTAACAGTAATTAATGCAGTGCCAAAAAAAATGCGTGTTTCTCTCTGAAATATTTCACCAATTTCTTTTTGTATTAATCTTGATACCTTTAATTGACGTGTTGTATCCATTGTGGAAGTATGTTGTTTTTTTTAAAAATTTAACACAAAATTAAGAATAAAACTGCCACAAATCATATAATTTGTGGATTGAGAATTATTTTAAACCCTAGATCTAAAAATACCTCGGAGAAAAAAAATATTTAGTTTTTTAAAACTATTTTATTATCAATATATTTCGAGTACTTTAATAATATAAAACCATGTATTTTTTTGTCCTTTTAAATGTTTAATTGTAAACAATTTAAATCAGAAATGAATGTATTTTACAATCCTTGAAAAATTACGTAATTTTATTTTCTTGTTTTATTTTAAAAAAAAGTCCCGATAAGTTTTATTTATCGGGACTTTTAATAAAAAAGAGAGTTAATTTTAATTATTAGCTTAAAGCAATGCGTTTAAAACCATTAACTGTCAATCCTTTTTCAGAATCATTTAAATATTGCGCTACAGTTTTTTTGCTGTCTTTAATAAATTCTTGGTTAAGTAAAGTAGATTCTTTATAGAATTTATTTAATTTACCTAAAGCAATTTTTTCTAACATGTCTTCAGGTTTACCTTCCAAACGTGCTTGTTCTTTACCAATTTCTATTTCGCGTTGAAGAGTTTCAGTAGAAACATCACCTTTATCAACTGCTACAGGAGCCATCGCTGCAACTTGCATTGCTACATCTTTAGCAACATCGGTATTAATTGTGGTGGAGCTGTATCCAACTATAGTAGCTAATCTATTACCAGGATGGTTGTATGCAAAAACAAAAGGAGCTTCTACAACTTCAAATTTAGTCAATTCAATTTTTTCTCCGATAACACCAGTTTGTTCAATTAATTTATCGGCAATTGTAATATTATTATCATAAGCGAATGATTTTAACTCATCGGCAGATTTTGCATTTTTAGCAA
>CAMBDK010000115.1 GCA_945865315.1 Chitinophaga pinensis
AAATAAAGCCAATAAAGGTAGTCATTGCGAGGCTTTTTTAGCCGAAGCAATCTCATATATTGGTGTGAGATTGCTTCAGTCGTGCCTCCTTCGCAATGACGTTCTAAGTTTAAATGCCGCCTCTATGGACAGACACTAAACATAAGATAGTTTATAACAAAAAATTATGGGAATTAAATAATAGATATACACACAAAAATAAATAAATAGTCAAAACTATTTTATCATTATAAAACCATACTTTTATATTTGCTAAAAATTATATATTTCACAATCGGCTATGAAAGCAATAAACATAATACTCTATTATTTAGTTATACTACCTATTTCATTATTACCGTTTCCTTTATTATACCTGCTTTCGGATGCATTATATGTATTGTTTTATTACCTTTTGGGCTATCGAAAAAAAATAGTTTTACAAAATATCCGCAATTCATTTCCCGAAAAATCAGCAAAAGAACACAATGAGATTTGCAAAAAATTTTACAAACATTTTTGCGACTTAGTAGTTGAAAGCATTAAAATATTTTCGATTTCCGAAAAAGAAATTACAAAACGTTTTATTTGTAATAACCCCGAAGTAGTTAATAAATATTATAAAGAACAAAGAAGTGTAATATTTGTTGGTGGGCATTATAATAATTGGGAATACCTTGCTGTTGCCATAGATGCTCTTGTAAAACATAAAGGTGTTGGGATTTACAAGCCTCTTAGCAATTTATATTTTAACGATAAAATGATTCGTACTAGAAGTAGATATGGTCTTGGTTTACTTTCTACTAAAGACGTAAAACATTATTTTGAAAAAAATACCAATTTACTTAATGTTTATATTTTTGGTATCGATCAATCCCCTTCTAATCCTACTAATGCTTATTGGATGAAATTTTTAAATCAAGATACAGGTGTACTTTTTGGCGCCGAAAAGTACGCTAAGGAATACAACTATCCTGTTGTATTTGGACGAATAAACAAAATAAAGAGAGGACATTTCAGTCTTGACTTTTTTGATATTACAGATAGCCCTAATGAAACTGCTTATGGCGAAATAACAAAAAAAGCTACTCTAATATTGGAAAAAGATATTCAAGAAATACCCGAATATTGGTTATGGACACATCGCAGATGGAAACACAAAAGGCCGCAAGACCCTAAATAGGTTATAGGGATATACAAGCATTAATTGCTTAGGAGAGCTTTCAAAATAATTTCGACAAAACAGATATATTAATAAAAACAGATAATTTCATTTTTTTGCAAAAAATATGCTTATGAAAACGCGTGTGAGGAAGGTACAAAAGCGATGCAGGGTTGCAAGTGGGGAGGAATCGTTTGTTCTTTATTTTTTGTTTCTTTTGTATCAAGACAAAAGAAAAACACACCGTTTTTGAACCATTTAATTTGTGGATTTATTTTGAAAACTTCACTTATTAAAATAAATTATGAATTAAAAAAATATCATTCATACAGTTTTAAAATTGCCTTTTGCAATTAGTATAAATTGGAATTAAAAAAACAATGGAAAATATAATTCCGCTAGCAGAAAGGATGCGGCCAACCAGCTTGAATAATTACATAGGCCAAAAACATATTGTAGGAGAAGGGGCAATATTGCAAAATGCAATAGCATTAAATACGCTGCCATCCATTATTTTTTGGGGACCTCCTGGTGTTGGGAAAACTACCCTCGCAAATATTATTGCACATCAATTAAAACGACCCTTTTATGCATTAAGTGCGATAAATTCGGGGGTGAAAGATATAAGAGAAATAATTGAAAAGGCTAGCAGTAACAACTTATTTTCCCCCAAAAACCCCATATTGTTTATCGATGAAATTCATCGTTTTAGTAAATCGCAGCAGGATTCATTGCTTGGTGCTGTCGAAAAAGGTATTATCACTTTAATAGGCGCTACCACCGAAAACCCCTCTTTTGAAGTTATTTCAGCACTTTTATCCCGTTGTCAGGTTTATATATTAAAACATTTAGAAAAAGAGGAGCTACTCGCTATGCTGGAATTAGCATTAAAAACAGATCCTATTTTAAAAACTAAAAATATAAAAATAACTGAAAATGAAGCTTTGCTAAGACTTTCGGGAGGTGATGGACGTAAATTGCTGAATATTTTTGAGTTGGTGGTAAATACCTTTGGGAATAACGACATTGAAATTACCAACACGATAGTTACTAAAATCATACAACAAAATATTGCTTTATACGATAAAGCAGGAGAGAATCATTACGATATTATTTCTGCCTTTATTAAATCCATAAGAGGTAGCGACCCCAATGCTGCTGTATATTGGCTTGCAAGGATGGTTGAAGCCGGCGAAGATGCTTTATTTATTGCACGCCGTTTAGTGATACTTGCATCTGAGGATATAGGCAATGCTAATCCTACAGCATTAGTTATTGCCAACAATTGTTTTCAGGCTGTTAATATCATTGGGTTTCCCGAATCCCGAATAATTTTATCACAAGCTGTAACATACTTGGCGGCCTCTGCCAAAAGTAATGCCGCTTATGTAGCAATTAACAGTGCAGCAGAAGCAGTAAAAAGCAGTGGTAATTTACCTGTGCCCCTCCATTTGCGCAATGCTCCAACAAAATTGATGCAAGAGATAGGCTATGGCAAAGAGTACCTTTATTCACATAATTTCTCAGGAAATTTTTCTAAGCAGGAATATTTACCCGATAGCATTAGCGGCGTAAAATTTTACGAACCGGGTAATAATTTAAGGGAAAGTGAAATGAGAGAATATTTAAAAAAACTATGGGGAGATAAGTATCAATACTAATCTCTGTCATTCAGGATTTCAAAAATACAATAGGGGTGGTAGCTTGCTGCTGTAATTTAATATTTCAATCCTAAATTATAAAATACAAAACTCCATATATCGCTATATTCTTCTATTTGCTTGGATGTAGGTTTTCCTGCACCATGGCCGGCATTGGTATCTATGCGTACCATAACAGGGTTAGGCCCTTTTTGTTTCTCTTGTAATGTTGCAATAAATTTAAACGAATGCGCCGGCACCACCCTGTCGTCGTGATCACCAGTAGTAACAAGTGTTGCAGGATATTCTACTTCTTTTAAATTATGCAATGGGGAGTATTTAATGAGGCAGTTAAAATGATCTAAACTATCGCTGGTGCCATAATCCGATGCCCATGCCCAGCCTATAGTAAACTTATGGTAACGCAGCATATCCAAAACACCTACTGTTGGTATGGCCACTTTTGCTATGTCGGGCCGTTGCGTCATTACAGCACCCACCAATAGTCCACCGTTGGATCGGCCGTGAATGGCTAATTTATCATGCGCTGTATATTTTTCTTTCACTAAATATTCGGCGGCGGCAATAAAATCATCAAATACATTTTGTTTTTTGCATTGTATCCCCGCCTTGTGCCAATTTTCGCCATAATCACCTCCACCACGCAATCCGGGAATAGCATATACTCCTCCATTTTCTAAAAATACAGCCCTGTCAATCCTGAATTCGGGTGAGTAATAGGAGTTAAAACCACCGTAGCCAAACAAAAAACATGGGTTTTTCCCGTCCATTGTTATTCCTCTTTTATGGGTAATAAACATGGGTATTGCTGTTCCGTCTTTACTTTTGTAAAACACTTGTTTACTTTCATAATCTTCTGATTTAAAATCTATTTCTGGCTTAAACCATTCCTCTATTTTATTATCCTGAATGGTATATTTATATACAACAGGCGGTGCCGTAAAGGTGTTAAAAGAAAAAAATGCGATACTATCGTCTTTATCACTTTCGAAAGCATCTACTTTACAAATACCGGGCAACTTAATTTCATTCTCCTTATTGCCTTCCATATCAAATACAAACAACTGGGTACTTACATCTTTTAAATAGGTAGCTATAAATTTCCCATTACAGACCGAGACACTTTCGAGCAAATCCTTTGATTCCGGAATAATTTTTTTCCAATTTTTATAATTTGCTTGCTGCAATATATCAATTTCTAATAATTGATAATTGGGAGCTTCCTTATCGCTTATAACAAAAAGTTTGTTGCCTTCCTTATGAACTACAGTATAGTTGTTATCAAAATTATCTATTAAGGAAATAAATGCTGCTGCTGGCTTATCCAATTGTTTTACCGCAAATGTATTGCCACTGGTAGATTCGGAGCCATAAAGCAATAATAATTTTTCATCGTCGGTGGTGGTGGCTGAAAAATTTCGCAAAGGATTTTTTTTGTCTTCATATACAAGTGCATCCTTTTTTTGATCATCCCCTAAAGTATGAAAGTATATTTTATGAAATTCATTTTTACCTGACAATTCGCTATCTATCCCTTTGGGAGCATCGTAAGCGCTATAATAAAACCCATGACCTTTCCATGCAATATCCGAAAATTTAACCCATTTTATTTCGTCTTTTAATTTTTTTCCTGTTTCAATTTCCATCACATAAATTTCACTCCAGTCGCTGCCTGCGCGGTTTATGCTGTATGCTAAATATTTGGCATCTTTGCTTATCGCTATGCTACCTAATGATATGGTACCGTCGGCAGCTAATATATTGGGATCTAATAATGATTTCGCAACACCCTTTAAGCCGTCTTGCACATACAATACACTTTGATTCTGAATGCCATCATTTTTATAAAAAAAATAATTATTATTTTTCTTAAATGGTACGCTGCGCTTTTCAAAATTCCATATTTGAGTTAAGCGTTGCTTTATCTTTTCGCGATAGGGTATTTTAGCTAAGTAATCGAAGGTTAATGAATTTTGAACCTTAACCCATGCTGCCGTTTCATCCGATTTATCATCTTCCAACCACCTGTAAGGATCATTTATTTTTGTACCGAAATAAATATCGGAGGTATCCACCTTGCGGGTTGCAGGGTAATTCAACTTTTTTTGCTCTTCTTTATCTGCGCTGCCGCAGCCTGCAATAACAGAAAGTAATACCATGGGGGAAATTTTTTTATACATCATTTTATTTTTTGTAGCGCATAAAAATAAAGAAAATTATACTATTAGATTTTTATTATTTTAAGAGAACATTAATTTTAGCTAAATATAATTTTGATGTGCTATACCGTAAACGGGATAAATTTCCGCACATTTGTTTGATATAAAAAGTGCCGTAGGCAAAAAATATCGGTAGAAATATGACAACCGCATATTTTACGCAGTGCCTTAGGCACGACATATATTTCGTCCCTAAGGGACTTGGATGAATGGATATAATTATTTTGCTACCAATATACCGTCCCTAACGGGACTATAAAATGCGGAAATTTATCGCGTTTTTAGTATGAGTAAAGCTTTCAAAATAATTTCGATAAAACAGATATATTAATAAAAACAAATGATTTCTTTTTTTTGCAAAAGATATGCTTATGAAAACGCGCGTAGGGATTGAACAAACGCGATGCAGGGTTGCAGGTGGGGAGGAATCGTTTGTTCTTGATTTTTTGTTTCTTTTGTGTCAAGACAAAAGAAAAATACACAGTTTTTGAACCATTTAATTTGTGGATTTATTTCGAAAACTTCACTAAGGGATTGGGACAAAATAACCTTTACATTTTGGCTTGTTCTTTTGCCCTTTTTCTGCTTTGTAAAATCGTTAAATAGCTAAGGCTATTCGCCTCATTTACGCCTTTAAAGAGAACAAAATTACTGCGCCAATTCTGTAAACCTTATTTCGCCCCAAACCCTAAACAATAAATATTCTATTTTTTATTAAAAACCAAAAAATTAAACATCACGCATCAATATCGCAATACCAAAAGGAATAACAATAAAGGAAATAGCAATTTTTTATAGCCTTTCGGAAATCAGTTTCGCTATAAATGATTGAAATATTTTGTAACCTTGTAAATATTATTTAGAGTCTGTCCATAATGTCCAATTTCTTCGTTATGCTTGTTTTGAAAACAGTCATTTGCAAAAGCAAACTCCTTGATTTTCAAAACTTCGCAAGCCTCGAACTTGAACATTATGAATCAGACTCTCGACTATATGGCCAGACACTAATTAAAAAAGTTTTATTTCTTTTTGGCTTTTTCTCTTTCCTTCTCTTTTTCTAACTCGTTAATAAAATCTCCCAGTTGTTCCGAATCAATTCTTTTTGCTTTTATAATTTTATTTTCATCCAATAAATATACTACAGGGGTGCTATAAATATCGTATATCTTTTTAGTCACTGCCCTGCGATAATTATCGGGTTCATGAACATTTATCCAGTTAAGTTTATTTTCGCGAATAAATTTTTTCCAGTCCTCAGGCTTATCTTCTGTTTCAATAGCAAGGACTTCCACTCCCTTTTCTTTCATTTTTTTATAAATTTCAGCCACCTTTGGAACTTCTTTTTTGCAATGCCCGCAACCATGATCCCAAAATAACAGCACTGTATAATTTGCTTTAATACTATATAGAGAGACGTTTTTACCAGAGGTGTCAACCATATTAATAGCAGGGGCTTTTTTACCTAATAATAAAGGTTTTAAAATAAATGCTCGGTTGGTAATTTTGTACAATTGAGCAGAATCAACCCAAAATGCTTGTTTAGTAGCATAATAATTATCCACCAAATGAACAAAAACAGCATCCATCCCCATTATGTTTGAACTTTCATAAGTGTATGTTAACCAATAAATTACATATTTAAAAACTTCTTGGTTTGCTTTTGCTTTTGTTGCCAAATAATCAGCTGCTACATTTATAGAATCGGGGATTTGCGCGGTTAATTTATCCAAATATTGTTTTATTTTGGTATGGAAAATAGGCGTACGCAATAACCTATCGTCACTAAAATCAATATTATCAAAAAAATGAGCTTTGTAATAACGGAAAGCAAAAGTAGTGTCTTTTTTTCCACTAGGCAATAATGGTGCTTCCGGCACCTCTATTTCGTCCATTGCTTTAAAAAGCTTAGCAACAAATGTTGTTGGATTGTCCTTAATAAAGTTTTGTTTATAATCTTTTACCTCTTTATCAATAACTGTCATTTTATCGATCAGCAATTTTGTAGAATCTTTGTTAGTTTTTGTTGTTATTTTGTAAAGATTCCTTAAAGGCTCAATTAGTTTTTGTTTTTCTGCAATAAATGATTGGTAATCATAAAAAAACTTATTTTCCGTGGAGCCTTTTACCTTCATATTTTTTACATAATCAGAGGTATCTGTATCCAAAGAAAAATTTTGACCTGCATCCATTACTAAATCAAAATATTTTTTATTAGGCGGCACAAATAAATAAATTCCTTCGGGAAATTTTTCAGAACCTTTAAAGATTACCTCTCCTTTTGCATTTGCGAAAGCAGAATCTTTTATATACTGTTTATCACCATAATAGTTTGCTAAAAGGCAACGCGCCCCTTCCTTTAATCCCTTAGCAGTAATTTTAATATTATAACCATCCCCAATAGGGTTTTTAGCTATTATTGGGCCAGTAATTAGAAGTATAATTATAACCAATGATTTAACAAAAAACGAATTCATAAAAATATTTTTTTAGGAGTTTATAAAAATGTAATTAGTTCAATTTATCTATTCTATTTTTAGTTTAATAAATCCTTATTAAGCATGCAATTATAACTATTTTTTTGCAAGTTTTATTCCATTATTTAAGTGTGAAAAAAGGTTCTCGAGGACATTTGAAAAATAAATATTGATAATCAGCTAGTTACGATTTGTTAAAAAATATTAAATTTACTATAATTATAAATTTCATAAAAAAAAATCAATTAGCGCTGTTTTCAGATTGATTTTTATTAAAATAAAAAAAGCATTTTAAATAAGTCTTAAAATAATAAAAAGTAAATTTGCGCAATAAATTAAAAACGTATAAAAAAATTACAATCAATGGCTATGAAAAAAAATTACACCTTATTAATTAGTTTTATGTTACTGGGATTATTTCAATCCAAAAGTCAGGATACATTATTATTTGAAGATTTCCAATTTAATATGACTTCCTATCTTATTTCTATTACTAGCCCACCACCAGGTAATATATCTGATAGCTTATGGTATAATTACGATGCGGATCAATTTTCGGATGGTTCGGGTTCAGCAAATCCTCGGTCACCTGATTGGTTTCAAGCATTAGCATTCGCTGATTCTAATTTATATACGGCAGGAACAACAGATACAAATATTGTAATGGCATCTAATTCTTGGTTTTCATCGCCTGCTCTATCCAGCGATTGGTTAATCACTAGCAACATTCAATTAGGTGAACACGATACCTTGTTTTGGAAATCAGCACCCTTTCAAACACCTCGCTATTTAGATGGTTATACAGTAAAAATATCAAACACTACAAACTTTGATTTAGCTTTTAACACCGTATTATTTAATGCGGCAGAAATGACAGATATTAACAATACGAATGATAGTATTTTTAGTGGATATACTTTTTCTCAGCCAGGTTTTGTGCATGGAGAGGATGGCACCTTCGTAGAAAATCAAAATGATTCAGCTAGGTTGAAAGGTATATTAAAGCCATTTTCAATTCCTTTAGATGCATATGCTAATCAGAATGTTTTCATTGCTTTTATTCATGAATCTTTTGATGATAATTTGGTTTCTATTGATGATATTTTGATACGTGGTACAGCTTCCAACCCATTTGCTGGGATAAAAGAAAATATGGCAGATTTAAAATTAAGCGTTTTCCCGAATCCTACAAAAGATATTGTTCGTTTAAACTTTTCGCTGTCGGCCGAAAGTCCAGTAACAATATCTGTAAATGATATTACAGGAAAACTAGTTTATTCAGAAAACAAAGGCTCTTTAGCTCCAGGATGTCATATTTCAACGATTAACTCGTCTTCCTTTACTAATGGATTTTACACGATAACTATAAAAACTAAAAATGGTAATTATTCATCTAAATTAATAGTTCAACAATAGCATTATATTCAAAAGTAGCTTATAAATAAACAGAAAATCCCTGCCGAAATATATTTCAGCAGGGATTTTTTTTAAAATAAAACCTTTTTATGTTGTGTAAACCTAATACAGTGTAAACCTAATACAGGACGAGACAGATTATTTCCTTAAACACATTAGCAAATAAAAAAATATTTGTAAGCCAATTAATGCTACTATAAATAGGATGTTAAATTCCATTATTACTTTATTGTTCTGAAGGTTAAATTGATTCTTGTTGTGTTTATCTTTTTTTCTTTCGGTACGGCATGTTGCCAAAAATGCTGAAGTTCACCCATCATTATTAAAACAGTACCATGCGACAAAGGAAAAGATATTTTTTCTGCATTATTGTCTTTTCTCCTGATTTGAAAAGTTCTTGTAGCTCCAAAATTGACAGACCCGATGATTGGACTTTTACCTAATTCTCTTTCGGCATCAGTGTGCCAACCCATATAATCGGAACCATCTCTATACCAATTCAAAAGGACGCTATTAAATTCTGTAATTGCAGGAATTTCTATTTTTTTCTTTATTTCTAAAAGTGCTGTATCCCAAGGTTTGGGACTTAATGTGAGACCAGAATATGTGTAAAGTTTGTCGCTATCGCCATGCCATGCAGAATATCTCGGTAAAAAAACATCTTTTCCATACATTTTTAAAGAGTCATGATTCCATCCGATATTCAAAAAATTTATTTCATTTAATTTTTCTTTTTCAAACAATCGCCAATCTGTTTTAAGTGGTTCTAAGCTATTACTATTTACTAGCATATGCTTCAAATAGTTATCACTTGTTAGTTTGTCAAAATAGTTAGCATTGTATAATAATTTGCCATTAGGAATGTTTATTTCAAACATTCTTATTGATTCAAGCCACCTATAATCATAACCCGTTTTGCTGGGTAATGCTATTGGTAAAAAATTATTATCATTACTGAATAAGTCCATGTTATAAATTTATTTTAAGAATTATCTCTTTTCTTGTCCATGTTTTGTGATGATTCCATCGAAAATTCAGCGGGCGGTGTTTCCTTTTGCTCCTCTTGTCCGAATAGGTTAGCTGTGATTGCAGTGGTGAACGCTACCTCAAGTACTTTATTGTATTCATTGAGTTTATTATCAATTAAGAAAACAATTGCCAGCTAAAAAAGCTAAACTGAGCAAACCCAATGCAACTACTTACAACCCTTTAAAATGCCAATGTTGTAAGCAAGAAACAATGGTGCTCATTTTAACTTTTGACTAACGCGGACCACCAACAAAATGGCAAGTACGAAGTAAGCAACTGTTACAAACCTTAAATATGAATTAAATTTTTACTGCTAAAGAGCTTTATGGAAGCGCATTGCGCATTGAATAAATAAACATAAAAAATAATTGTTTGAATAATTATTTAGTCAGAAAAATTAAAAACGGATCAAACAGTTTTAAAAGTAATACTAAACCGCTAACAAGTTAATCAAAATATTGTTATATTTGCACCATGCGAATATTACAACTTAAACCACATTTAACTACCTCTGAATTATCGAGCAAGTTATCCACCTGTTCAAGTGTTCATCA
>CAMBDK010000116.1 GCA_945865315.1 Chitinophaga pinensis
GGTTCAAAAATTTGAAATCCAGAATTCTGAAGCTTAAAACTTGCGTAATTTGAAAATGTTTAACTATATGGACAGACTCTAATTAGTGTCTGTACATATAGTCGAGAGTCTGATTCATAATGTTCAAGTTCGAGGCTTGCGCAGTTTTGAAAATCAAAGAGTTTACTTTTGCAAATGACTGTTTTTAAAACAAGCATAACGAAGAAATCGGACATTATGGACAGCCTCTAATTAGGGGGGCGGGGGGGAGTTTGCAAAGAGGGTGTTTTGAGAGCAATGTCCATATAAAAAAACGAATAAAATACTTTCTCCTTATAATTTTCAATTGAACACACATATAAATCCTCAAATTAATAATACCTTCGTAGCGAAAAAAAACAAAAACTACAAAAAGTGTTAGAAAAATTAGCCGCCATAAAAAGACGATGGGAAGAAGTTGAACAAAAACTGTCTGACCCCAAAGTAATTGGCAATATGAAGGACTTTAAAAAATTAAACAAGGAATATAAAGACCTAACAGAGGTGGTTAGCGCTTACCATGAATATAAAAATGTGGTAGAAAATATCGATTATAATAAAAAAGTTTTATCAAACGAGAAGGATGATGAAATGCGGGAAATGGCGAAACTTGATTTGGACGAGTTACAACCTAAAAAAGAACTCATAGAAGAGCAAATACGGCAAATGCTAGTGCCAAAAGATCCCGAAGATGCAAAAAATGTGGTAATGGAAATACGAGCAGGGACAGGTGGCGACGAGGCGAGTATTTTTGCAGGGGATTTATATAGAATGTATACCCGCTTTTGCGAAAACAGAAAACTTAAATTAGAGCTTGTTGATTTTAATGAAGGGACTGCTGGTGGGTACAAAGAAATTATATTTAATGTGACAGGCGAAAACGCCTATGGTATATTAAAATTTGAAGGAGGGGTGCATCGCGTACAACGCGTGCCAAACACCGAAACTGCTGGCAGGGTGCACACTTCTGCAGCTACAGTTATGGTTATGCCGGAGGCTGACGAGGTAGATGTGGTTATTAACCCGGCTGATTTAGAAATTCAATTTGCGCGCTCTGGTGGTGCTGGTGGACAAAATGTAAACAAAGTGGAAACCAAAGTAATGTTAACCCATAAGCCATCCGGTATTGTTATAACATGTCAGCAAGATAGATCTCAGCTAGGAAATCGGGAGATAGCAATGAAAATGCTTAGAGCAAAATTATATGAAATAGAATTACAAAAACACTTGGAAAATATTTCTAAAAAAAGAAAAACGATGGTTTCTACCGGCGACCGATCCGAAAAAATCCGCACCTATAATTATTCACAAAACAGGATTACCGATCACCGCATAAATTTAACATTCTATAACTTAACATTATTTATGGATGGGGATATCCAGGAAATGATTGACAGCCTGCAATTAGCTGAAAATGCAGAGAGGCTCAGAGAGGGTGGTATTTCCTAATATCAAAATGAGATACCCCTCCCCTTTTTTCAATTAAGTGAAGTTTTCGAAATAAATCCGCAAATTAAATGGTTCAACAACTGTGTGTTTTTCTTTTGTCTTGATACAAAAGAAACAAAAAATCAAGACTTCAACTATTTATGATAAAAATATAAACGTCATTCATCCGAGCGGAAAAACTCGGCTGATAGATTATTGCAAACCTTTAACATTCGTTTAGCCTCAAACAGTTTCCGCTCCTGCACAAGCCCTCGCTTTGAATTACGTTTGATTTTTGAATCGTAAATAGTTGATGTCGGTCATTTTAGTTTTACATTAGCCTCCCCCCGTAGCGCCTACTGGGGATTTAATTAGTCTGTTATTAATTGTACGCCATTTTGGTTACACTCAAATGAAATCACCTGTTTTTATTAATGTATCTGTTTTGTCGAAATTATTTTGAAAGCCTCACTAAATCAATAACAGAAAAACAATGGCTGGTTTAATTTAAATAAGCCTTCGCTTTTTCTAATGCTGTAACTATACCGCTTGCGTTTGTTCCGCCAGCCGTTGCATAAAAAGCTGCTCCACCTCCACTACCCTTAATTTCTTTAGCTATTTCACGTATAATTGTTCCGGCATTAAAGCCTTTATCATTTACTAATTTTTCGGAAATAATAAGAGATAAGCTAGCTTTCCCTTTTACTTCAGCGCCAAGCACCATAAATAAATTATCGGTTTTATTACACAATTCGAACGACAGGTCTTTTATTGCATCGGCAGAATCCAGGTCAATTATTTCTCCAATAAAATTAATACCATTAATTGTTTGTTTCTTTTCAAAAAGTTCTTTTTTCAATACATTGGCCCTATTTCGTAACATCAGGTCTAGCTGTTTTTGCAATTCAGCATTTTTATCCATTAAACTTTCTACACTTTTTAAAACATCTTTTGGGTTTTTTAATAGCCCTTTTAATTCCTGTATCAAATTTGTTTGATCCGCAAAAAACGCCTCTGCATTAAGCCATGTAATTGCTTCTATTCTTCTTATTCCTGCTGCTACGGCAGCCTCTGCGGTTATTTTCAATAGCCCTATTTTTGCTGTTCCGGAAACATGTGTGCCACCGCACAACTCTATTGAATAATTTTTATCAAAAGTCACCACCCGAACCTTTTCGCCATATTTTTCTCCAAACAATGCCATGGCTCCAGTTTTTCGAGCATCCCCTATCGGCATTTCATTTATTTCGGAGGGTATGTTTTCACGTATTTTTTGATTAACGATAGCTTCTATTTGTTTTATCTCCTCGTCTGTTACTTTTGAAAAATGAGAAAAATCGAATCGCAAATTCCCCTCATTTACAAAAGAGCCTTTTTGCTCTACATGGGTCCCTAAAACTTTACGCAAGGCGGCATGTAAAAGGTGGGTGGCACTATGGTTTTTTTCTGTTAAGCCTCGTTTTTCTAAATTTATTTTTGCAATAAATGTTTGACTTAAATTTAATGGCAACCTGTCTGTAAAATGAATAAAAACGCCGTTTTCTTTTTTAGTATCTGTAATAATTATTTTCTCGTTAGCCGACTCTAAATAACCGGTATCCCCTACCTGTCCTCCACTTTCGGCATAAAAAGGGGTTTCGTCTAATACCAACTGGTATTGCTCTTTCCCCTTTGTAATTATTTTTCGGTACTGAATAATTTTTGCTTCGCACTCCTGTTTCTCATAGCCAACAAATATTCTCCCGCCCTGCTCGGGTCGCCTTCCTTCAACAAGGGCCCAATCACTTGTATCAATACTAGTAGCTGCCCTGGAACGGTCTTTCTGTTTTTCTAGAGCTATATTAAATCCTTTTATGTCAACAGTTAAATTATGGTCTTTTGCTATTAAAATAGTTAAATCTATGGGGAAGCCATAAGTATCGTATAATTCAAATGCATGCTCCCCATTTAAAATAAAATCATTATTTAAACTGGCGCTTGAGTTGATGGAATTAAATATTGCCTCTAATTTATTCATCCCTTTTTCGAGTGTTCTAAAAAAAGAAAGCTCCTCTTCTCTAATTACCTTTTCTAATAATACTTTTTGTGCTATCAATTCAGGAAATGCTTGCCCCATTTGATTTACAAGCACCGGCACCAATTGATACATAAAAGGCTCTTTTAAGTTCAAGGACTGGTATCCATAACGTATGGCTCTTCTTAATATTCGACGAATAACGTATCCTGCGCCAGTATTTGAAGGAAGCTGTCCATCGGCAATGCTAAAAGATATTGCACGTATGTGATCGGCAATAACACGCATGGCAATATTAATTTTACGCTGCGCACTTTTATCCGCATCGTTTTCGTTTTCAGGTAGGTAATTGAGGCTGCTTAACGCTTGTATTTTATCAAGCAAAGGTTTAAATATATCTGTATCGTAATTCGATTGTTTCCCTTGTAAAGTTCTCACCAGCCGTTCAAATCCCATACCTGTATCTACATGCTTTGCAGGAAGTTTTTCAAGGGTTCCGTCGGCCTTCCTATTGAATTCCATAAATACATTATTCCATACCTCTATTACATGAGGATGGTCATTATTTACCAATAACGCTCCGGCTGTTTTTGAGATATCTTCCAAAGTCCGCCCATCGTAATGTATTTCAGAGCATGGCCCACAAGGACCTGTATCTCCCATCTCCCAAAAGTTATCCTTTTTATTGCCTCTTAATATTCGCTCTTCAGGAATAAATTGTTTCCATATATCGTATGCCTCCTGATCAAATTCGAGACCGTCCTCCTTGCTCCCTTCAAATACTGTTACATATAGCCTATCCTTATCAATTTTATAAACAGCTGTTAATAATTCCCAAGCCCATGAAATTGCCTCTTTTTTAAAGTAGTCGCCAAAGCTCCAATTGCCAAGCATTTCAAACAAAGTATGGTGATAAGTATCTACCCCCACCTCTTCCAAATCATTGTGTTTGCCGCTAACACGCAAACATTTTTGGGTGTCGGCAACTCGTGGATATTTAATGGCTGCGTTTCCCAAAAACAAATCTTTAAAAGGTGCCATCCCAGAATTAATAAACATCAAGGTAGGGTCGTTTTTAACTACCATGGGTGCCGAAGGGACTATTTGATGTCCTTTCGATTTAAAAAAATCTAAAAAAACTTGACGTACTGCGCTTGATTCCATTGTTTTAATAATCCTAATTACTTTTTAATTTTTTTATATGCTCTTTTTTATTAGCCAAAATGTATTTAGAGTCTGTCTATAATGTCCAATTTACTCATAAATATATTATTTTAAAGGTATTCGTTAGTTCGTTTCACTCGGGTCTTCGTTATTCTTGTTTTAAAAACCAATTATTTACCAATGTAAACTCCAGATTTTCAAAACTACGAAAGCCTCGAACCCATACATTATAGTAAAGACTCTCAACTATATGGACAGGCACTATTAAAGTGTTTTGGAGCAATTGAAACTACAAATCGACTTAAACAGGTTGCAAATTTAGTTTATTTGTGTATATTCGCATTGGTTGTAGTAAAGAATTGAAAAGAAATATTTTTAAAAACAATATTATTACTATTATTTTACGAATTAGGTACTAATTAAAATAATATTTAATACGGCCTAATTCTCAAGCAATAAAAAATGAGCAAAATAAAGTATAAGTTTGACAGCAAG
The DNA here is from genome assembly GCA_945865315.1 of Chitinophaga pinensis. Classification (GTDB taxonomy): domain Bacteria; phylum Bacteroidota; class Bacteroidia; order 2-12-FULL-35-15; family 2-12-FULL-35-15; genus 2-12-FULL-35-15. The sequence continues at coordinate 5,120 of CAMBDK010000116.1, forward strand.
TCCTTATCCTTTGAACAAGTAAGAGTTACTCTGCGCAAAAGAATAGTCCGAGCATTATCCTATTTAGCGACAGGCTTAGTTTTTGCTACATTAACAATTATCCTTGCGTATCAATATTTAGATTCGCCAAAAGAGAAACAATTACAACGAGAGATTTCAGAATTAACGCTTCAGTTTGAGCTCTTAAATAATCGCATGGAAGATGTTACCGAGGTGTTAGGAGATATTCAGGATCGGGACAACAATATATATCGCACAGTTTTTGAAGCAGAACCTATTCCAAAAAGTATAAGGCAAGCAGGGTTTGGTGGCGTAGACAGGTATAAGGCATTGCAAGGCTTTAATAATTCTGATTTAATGGTAGAAACCAGCAAACGGCTTGATATGATTAGTAAACAATTGTATATTCAATCCAAATCATTTGACGAGCTAGTTGTTTTAGTAAAAGGCAAAGAAAAATTATTAGCCTCCATTCCTGCTATTCAACCAATTTCCAACCAAGACTTAAGGCATCAACCCTCCGGCTTTGGCTGGCGCACCCACCCTATTTACAAAACAGCAGAATTTCACCCAGGTATGGATTTCGCTGCTGCGCAAGGCACAGAAATATATGCTACAGGAGATGGTGCCGTTGAAAGGGCCGATGCATTAGCGCAGGGTTATGGAAATCATATTGTTATAAATCATGGATATGGTTACAAAACATTATATGGGCACATGAGTAAAATGGCAGTAAAAGCTGGGCAGCAAGTAAAGAGGGGGCAACTAATTGGTTTCGTTGGTAGCACAGGGCTTTCTACAGCTCCGCACGTACATTATGAGGTTGTAAAAACTGGTGTGAAAATGAATCCTATCAATTACTATTATAACGATTTAACACCAGAGCAATATCAAAAATTAATTACGCTTTCATCACAATCTTCTCAGTCGTTCGACTAATGAAAAAAGCGCAACAGCGCTATTGCTTTAATGTATACATTTTAGATACCTAACCAAATTTAACAATTACGGGGTGGTTATGAAATAAAAATCCATAACAATTGTTAAAACAATTTATTTACAGCGAAACATAAATTTTATAGGGGTTGTAGCCGGCAAATACTCCATAACCACCATTGATATTAGAATACATTTGAACAGGTTCAGAAAACGGACCTCCCGAAAATGCCGCCTCGGTTAGTTTTTTGTGATAAAGATAATATTCCTTAGATGCATGAATAAGATGAAGTTCACCGTTTGAAAAGCCTGCGCCTGAATAAGCATATATTTCAAATTGCTCTTTCATCGTAGTCCCGTCTTTATCCTTATCAGAAAAATTGTTTGAAAAAGCCTCCTGATAAATAGTATCAAAATTATACACAAACCTGTCGTAATAAACTAACCTGTAATAGTCCTCCGCACCCGGAGTATCATTCCATTCCGTTCTGAAAGCGTAAGTATCTCCGTCACTTTGGTTGTTTACTGCTTCAGCAGTATAAATAAGTGTTGCGTTTTGTGCCGGTATACTTGTACTTGCATTCGCATTTTTACCGTCAGGGGTTGAAACGGTCAGGTTATAAGTAGTTCCCACGGTTATAGGAAATATGGCAGCACTTACAAAATAATAATTTTCATCAGCATTATAAGCCATTGTTTGAACGGTTGTCCCATTAGTTATTTGAACCGTAGCATAGCTAACGGCTGAATATTGATTGGAATTCGAATTGTTATATAAGGGCTGGCTTATTGTTACACCCACTTTTACAATCGTATCTTCAGGGGATATAAAAGAACTTATTACCAGTTTTGATTCTACAACCGGAAGCTCAACGTCTGCATCTTTTTCGCAGGCGCTAAAACCAAGAGGGAGGGTTAATGCAATTAATTTTATATAACGGTTCATAATAACAGATGAATAGGGTTTATTATATTTTATTATTTAAAATTTCCATGTCCAGGATATAGAGGGGATAAGCGGAAATAAGGAAATTTGTTTTAGCTTGGTTTGTTTTATATTAGAGTCATATACCGTAGTATAGTAAAATGGATTTTTACGGTTGTAAGCATTGTAAATACCGAGTTCAAACGTACGTTCGTATTTTTTCTTTTGTTTGTGAAACTGAATGGCAATATCAAAACGGTGATAAGGAGCCATTCTGAAGCTGTTTTTTGAACCATAATCATTAATGGTATACGAATTATTGTACTCCTGTGGATGAGCGTTTTGCGCAACCGCTTGGTAACTTGATAAAGGCAGTGTTATAGCATTGCCCGTTCCATACACCCATGTGGCAGATAAGGTAATATGGTCGCTCATTTTGTAAATACCGACAACTGAAAGATCGTGCCTGCGATCATAGCGGGCTGGGAATCTATTTCCAAAGTTCAGCGCATCAAACTGTAGCCATGTCCATGAAAGGGTATAGCCTATCCAACCACTGAATTTGCCATATTTTTTCTGGAACAAAAACTCCGCTCCGTAACTTTCAGCGTTACCACTTGTTACAACATCCTCGTATGAAAATTCCGAAGAGCCGGCTGTTGGATCTACACTGAAAAAAGATGCTCCATCAATGTAACCAATTATATTTTTTGATGTTTTGTAATACCCTTCCATGGAGGCCATAAAATCTCCATTTTTTATAGTTATATCTTTAGCTATTCCTAAAGCAACCTGTTGCGATTGCTGTGGTTTTGTTTTGTCTGTTGCAGGTACCCATAAGTCAGTAGGGAGTCCAATGCCAGAGTTAGAAAGCAAATGCAAATACTGGTTCATTGTTGCAAAACTTGCTTTAAGTGATAAATTACTTTTTAATAAATATCGAACGGCTATGCGTGGTTCCGGATTGAAATAACTCTTGCCCCTTACGTTAAAATTGCTGAAGCGGAAGCCTGCATTGGTGCGCCATTTATCGCTTATTTTAAAATCGTCTTCTACATATATTGCTGTTTCATAAGTATCTATTCGTGATGGTTTGTTTAAGTTATCGCTTGGGCTGGAGCTTTTAATAACAATAGCACCGGGACTAAAGTAATGGTAAGTTGCAAGTACCCCGCCTTTTAAATAGTGTTTCGTATTTAAAGAGTAATCAAGGTCCCATTTAACAGAATAATCTCTAATGCCCGAATAATAGTTCAGGCTGAAGAAGTCTCCGCTGTATTTTTCTTTTAACCCAATATCGAACAGGAAATTTGTATATATCAGTGACACATTTGAAAATATTTTCTCATTAATCAAGTGGTTCCATCTTAATGTTCCTGTCGCATTTCCCCATGCCAGGCTTGCTTCAGAGCTGTAATTGGCATCAACCTTATCTTTGAGATAAAATTTGTCTTTACCAAAATAGCCACTCAAATAAATTTTATTTTTATAGTCGATTACATAGTTAAGCTTCGCATTAAAATCATAGAAATAATAACCGGTATTAACGCCAGTTTGTTTTTTTATAAGTGGCTGAGCAATGGCGTCAATATAAGTTCTTCTGGCGGAAACCAAAAACGATAATTTGTCTTTAATAATTGGCCCTTCCAATGTTAACCTTGAAGAGATAAGTCCGATACCTGCTTCTCCACGGATCTTTTGTTTATCACCGTCTTTCATTTGCATTTCAATAACGGATGATAAACGTCCGCCATAACGTGCCGGAAAGCCGCCTTTGGTAAGTTCTACACTTTTTAATGCGTCGCCATTGAATAATGAGAAAAAACCGAATAAATGTGTTGCATTGTATACCGTTGCGTCATCCAGGATAATCAGATTTTGATCCGGGCCACCGCCACGAACATAAATACCAGTGCTGCCTTCACTTCCTTTTTGTACACCGGGCAATAGCTGGATTGCCTTTAATACATCTTTTTCTCCTAATAATGCAGGCAGGTTTTTTATTTGTTCCACAGGAAGGTTAATTTTACTCATTTGCACTTCCTGGCTTATTTTTTCGGCTTTTTCAGCAGAAATTTCAACTGTTTGCAAATCAATGCTTGTTTTTAAAGAAACATCCAGCTGAAGATTCTTTTTTAGATCAAGTTTGAATATTTGAGGCTGATAACCAACATAGGTTACTAACAGTTCCACCGAGTCGGCTGGCAGTGTTAGTGAGAAAAAGCCATAGTTGTTAGATGTAGCACCGGCTTTTAGCTTGGGGGCATAAACATTTACACCAGGAAGACTTTCCTTACTGCCATTTTCGCTTATAAAGCCCGAAATGGTATATTTTTGACTTGTTTGTGCTTTTATTGTGAAAGAAATAAAAATAAAAAGGCAAATAAGATAAAATTGGAAATTGTATTTTTTCATTTTTTGATGCTTTTTTTAATAACAAAAACCAATGGAACTAGGATAACAACATCTTGATACTTCATAAAAAAATCGCATTGCATATTTTTTATGAAATGTGAATGTAATGAAATTTAATTTAATACAGATAGTTTGTATTAATTGGGACACATTGTGCTTACAATATTTAAAATTTATAAATAATTGAAATGTCATTAATTGAGCCCGGAGTTTGACTGAAATTAATAGTAGGGTTATGATAGTTGTTTATGTTTCCAAACTCGCGTTAAGCGTAGCGTGTCAAAATAAAATTGCAAGCTTTGGCCGCAGCGGCCCAATATGCTTAACAAAACAGTAAGTAGTTATTTATAAGATATTTGCGATTTTTTTATTTGTTAGTTCAGTCTACAGATAGTCCATACTAAAATAAAAAAAGGTTAATTCTGTGGAATATTTAATTTTATTTAGAATACGCAAAAATAAAATTCTAAAATAAATTTGCCGATTTGGTAAACGAAATTATAAAATTACAAGTGGCAAAAACAAATAAAAAATAAATTTATGCTGCTGTGAAATATTTTTGCCACAACCTGTTTTCATTGCGAACTAAAATGATGAAATTTAATATAAACGGCCATGTACCGCAGGTGATGTTGAACTCGCATATTTCAACATTTTTTCTTCTCGAGAAGTTCAATAATTCGTTTTTGAAGCGAGATGATTTCTTTTTCCTTTTCCGCAATAATATTTTTTAGCTCTTGATTTTCTTTTTGTAGGTCATTCTTATTAACTCCAATTGAAATCAATTCAGAAGGTGAAATTCCAAATACTTTTGCCACTTTAACAATCCTTTTAAAGGGCATTGTGTTGATATTTCTTTCTATTCGAGAATAAGTAGGTAAAGATATACCAAGTTTATCAGCCATGTCTTCTTGGCTCCATCCCTTTAAATTCCTGTAATATCGGATGTTGTCAGCTATCGTTTTCATTTTTCGATAAAAATAAAGCGTGTTTTTGATGTTTTTGCAATCATTTTATGATGTTTATATTTCATAAAGTGATATATTTGCATCGTAACAAAAAATTAAAAACAAACAAAAAATGAAAA
>CAMBDK010000117.1 GCA_945865315.1 Chitinophaga pinensis
AAAGCAAATTATACTATAATTCAAATTTATAGTAAGAGCATATATTCTGCCAGCACTTTAGCCAAATATTTTAATTGTGCTCATACCAATCATATTGAAAATATTGACACTTCTGCCGATTTATATATCATTGCCGTTAAAGATGATGCTATAATAGATATTGTAAAAAAAATAAGGCTAACTGATAAAATTATTGTGCACACTTCTGGTACTGTAGAAATGAATGTTTTATTACCTGTTTCAATAAATATCGGTGTTCTTTATCCTCTTCAAACTTTTACTAAAAGTAGAATTCTAAATTTTAAAACAATTCCAATTTGCCTTGAAGCAAATAATATTTCTACCTATAAAACCCTTCAATTGATTTCCAAAAGTATTAGTAACAATGTTCAAAAGATAAACTCAAACCAAAGGAAAAAAATTCATTTGGCTGCTATTTTTGCAAATAATTTTACCAATCATTTATTTACGATATCCGCTTCTATTTTAAAATCAGCTAACTTATCTTTGGACATTTTAAAACCCCTAATATTAGAAACAGTAAGAAAAATAAATACAACAGATCCTAATGACAATCAAACTGGTCCAGCAATTAGGAATGATAAAAAAACAATGGATACTCATTTAAAAATGCTTATTAATAATAAAGATTATTTTCAACTTTATAAGTTAATCAGTAAAAGTATTAAAACAACAAAAAAAAATATTTATCTCGACTAGGCTAAATTCTGTTTAGTATATTTATTTTAATTGTTGTTTATAAATTTTATAATTTCATAAAAATGGAAAATTTTAAAACAAAATTAACTCGCATTAATACTTTTATATTTGATATTGATGGGGTGCTTACTAATGGCACTATTACAATTATGCCGGACGGGGAACAAATTCGTTCTATGAATGTTAAAGACGGTTTTGCTTTGCAATTGGCTGTTAAAATGGGTTATAAAATTGCTGTAATTTCTGGTGGTAAATCTGAAGTTGTTCGCCTCAGGCTTAATGGGTTAGGTATTTACGATGTATTTCTTGGTGCTGAAAATAAAATTGAAGTATTCAATAATTACATATCTTCTAATAAAATTAATGCAAATGAAATTTTATATATGGGTGATGATGTTCCTGATTACGAGGTGATGAAAATAGTGGGTGTAGCAGTTTGTCCCAATGATGCAGCTCAGGAGATAAAAGAAATATCTATCTATGTGTCGGATAAAAAAGGGGGGGAGGGCTGTGTGCGAGATGCAATAGAACAAGTAATGCGAGTTCAGGGCAAGTGGTAGCATACTTAATGGCCTTTAATCATCAATGTGAAAGAAATAAATTTAAATAATTGTTTTTTTTATGATATCTTTTTTAAAAATAATACGTGTTAAACAACTTCTTATTATTGCTTTCATGCAATATGTAATACGGTGGTGTTTGGTTTTCCCGCTCTTAAAGGCACAAAGCAGCTACTATCAGCTGCAATTAAGCGAATTTCACTTTTTTTTATTGGTGCTTTCTACTATCCTTATTGCAGCTGCTGGTTATATCATCAATGATTATTTTGATGTAAAAATTGATAAAATTAATAAACCAGAGAAAATACTAATTGATAATGGTGTCAAAAGACGGGTATCTATAGTATCTCACATAATATTTAATTTTTTAGCACTATTTATAGTTTTATATCTCTCCTTTTCTGTTGGTCTTACTAAGCTTGCTTTCATACAATTTATTTGTGTTTCAGGACTATGGTTTTACTCTACTACTTTCAAAAAACAATTTTTAATTGGTAATTTAATAATTGCACTTTTTACTGCTTTAGTTCCTTTTTTAGTTGTTATGTATGAAATATTACCTTGTTATAAAGCTTACCTGCCGCTCGACGAAAATTTTAGTTTTAGTGCTATCTGGCTTTACCTTACAGGGATTTCATTATTTCTTTTTTTAATTACTTTAATTAATGAAATTGTTAAAGATATGGAGAGTTATGATGGTGATATTTATTTTGGATATAATACAATGCCTATTGTTATAGGAATTAAGTTGAGCAAACTTGTACTTATTTTAATTGCTATAATAATAATAATAATCTTTTTATCTTATTATCAAATATTACAATTAAAAAATAATGATTGGATAACATTTTTTTATTTTCTGGTTTTATTGCAGCTGCCCCTCCTCTTGTTTATTTATAAAATAATTAAAGCGGAAACAAAAGAAGCCTTTCAAAAGACTATCGTAATTATTCAAATTATTATGTTATCTGGTATTTGTTATTTGTTTTTATTTGCATACATCTTACTTCGGTTTATTCATTTATTATAAATTTATGTAGTGCTATTCTTTCAAAATATATTTTACCTTAGTAAAGCTTTCAAAATAATTTCGACAAAACAGATATATTAATAAAAAACAGATGATTTCATTTTTTTGCAAAAAAATATGCTTATGAAAACGCGCGTGAGGAATGAACAAACGCGATGCAGGGTTGCAGGTGGGGAGGAATCGTTTGTTCTTTTTTTTTGTTTCTTTTGTAGCATGACAAAAGAAAAACACACAGTTTTTGAACCATTTAACTTGCGGATTTATTTCGAAAACTTTACTTATATCTAGTTATGTTTGATTTTACAAAAAAAGAGAAGCAATCGGCATATCCGGACGATTCAATTTGGATTTTGTAAAACAAATACGTACCTTTGAATAAACCACACGTATCATGACAACTAAACTCACTTTAACTGTAGAAAAATCAATCATAGAGAGAGCTAAAATATATGCCAAAAATACTGGCAGAAGTTTATCTGAGCTTATTGAAAACTACCTAGAAACTATTACCGAAGACAATGGTAATCAAAAAATATCTCCAAAACTTAAAAAAATTATTGGAGCTGTTACCCTTCCGAAAAACTTCGATGAAGAAAAAGAATTGCGTTCGTATCTAGAAAAGAAACATTTATGAAAAAAATATTTGTTGATACCAATATTATTGTAGACCTCATTGCTGACAGAAGACCGTTCAGTAAATTTGCGATTGAAATATTCAGCAAAGCGCAAGATAAGAAGTTAAAGCTTTATACTTCATCTCATTCGATTGCAACAACACACTATTTATTAAAAAATTATATCGAAGAGAAAGAACTTCGAAATGTTCTTTATAATTTATTGGACTATATTCAAGTCATACCAGTCGACTTGGACGTAATAAAAAAAGGTCTAAAATCAAAACACAAAGACTTTGAAGATGCAATTCAAATGTTATGCGCTTACTCCATTGAAAAAATGGACTGCATCGTGACAAGGAATAGTAAAGACTTTCGGGACTGCGAAATTCCAGTATTATCACCAGACGAATTTGTGATAAAAATATAGGTTATCGACCCCTGTGTACACAGTAACTTATAGGCATTGGCGTAGCAAGACCAAGTGGAAGAAAAATATAAACCACACATAACATAAAATATGCTATAACTTTGTTTACACGCTGAAAAAGCCAATGCACGGCGCAGCATATTTGACCGTTAAAGCCATTTTTTTTATTTTTTTGTATGCAATTGTTTTTTTTAATTTAATAAATTCAGAATTCAAATAATTTATTTATAGTCTTTTAATTATGAAAAATATATTAGTAATAGGTGCAGGTCGTTCAGCATCATCCCTCATCAAATATCTTTTAGACAATTCAATAAAAGAAAATTGGAAAATTACTGTTGGTGATTTATCTATTGATTTAGTTAAACAAAAAACAGCCAATTTCCCTGATGTACGCGCTATTGTTTTTGATATTAACAATGAAAATCAACGGGTAAATGAAATAAAATCTGCCGACATTGTAGTTTCTATGTTACCGGCATCCATGCATTTAAATGTAGCTAAAGATTGTGTCCGTTATAAAAAACATTTAGTTACTGCATCTTATGTTTCTAAAGAAATGGCAGCCTTAAATGAGGAAGCAATAGCTGCTGGCATTATTTTAATGAATGAAATTGGCTTAGACCCAGGCATTGATCACGCTTCTGCTATGAAAGTAATTGATGAAATCCATGGAAAGGGCGGCGTATTAACTTCATTTAAATCTTTTACGGGAGGCTTGGTGGCACCCGAATCCAATGATAATCCATGGGGTTATAAATTTTCATGGAACCCTCGTAATGTTATTCTAGCTGGACAAGGCACTGCACAATTTATAGAGGATAATGAATATAAATATATCCCTTATAACCGCCTGTTTACTTTAATTAATACTGTTGAAATTGACGGTTATGGTACTTTTGAGGCCTATGCAAATCGTGATTCTTTATCCTATCGTAAATTATATAATATCCCAACAATTCCAACCATGCTGCGCGGAACATTACGTATGCCGGGCTATTGCAAAGCATGGAATGTTTTTGTTAAACTTGGATTAACCGACGATTCCTATAGAATTGAAGCATCAAATAAATTAACGTACAGGCAATTTTTAGAATCTTTTTTGCCTGGTGGAAAAAAAAGTACAAAAGAAAAATTAATTGCTTTGATGGGCAATGAAATGGATGAAGATACCTTAAGTAAAATCGAATGGATAGATATATTCAAAGATAATTTAATTCAACTAGTGAATGCCACTCCTGCCGAAATACTCCAAAATTTATTGGAAGAAAAATGGAAATTACAAAAGTTGGATAAAGATATGATTGTGATGCAGCATCAATTCGAATATAAAAATTCTAATGCCGAAATTCGAAAAATAAAATCTTCTTTAGTTGTTAAGGGCCATGATCAAATTTATACTGCAATGGCCCAAACAGTTGGTTTACCGCTAGCTATTGCCACCAAGCTTATTTTACAAGGGAAAATTAAAGCTGTGGGGCTTATGATTCCTACCACTAAGGAAATTTACGACCCTTTATTAAATGAATTAGAATCCTTCGGAATAAAATTTGTAGATCTGGAATATTAAATATTTATTTTTACTATTCTTATTGATCGCACTAAATTATTATCTGTCTGTCGGGAAAGGAAATTTTTAATTTCATAATTAATATTCAAGAAACATAGCATGACCAGCATGGCTGCTAATTGAAAATTTACAAAATTGCGCTATGCTAGTTGCTTCGAAGAACTTCGTCTTTCCAAAACTTTTTTTACAGCGGCTATAATATTTACTGTATCAAGGCCATATTTTATCATCAATTGTTCTGGTGTGCCACTCTCTCCAAAACTATCATTTACAGCAACCATTTCTATCGGTGTAGGTAATTCCCTTGATAGTAATTGCGCAATGCTGTCTCCTAATCCTCCATTCATTTGGTGCTCTTCTGCTGTTACTACACATCCTGTTTTTTTTGCGGATGCAATTATTGCAGCATTATCCAGTGGTTTTATTGTATGAATATTAATTATCTCTGCATTTATTCCTTGTGTAGCTAATATTTCTCCTGCTTCAATGGCTTTCCAAACTAAATGTCCGGTTGCAAAAATACTTACATCAACTCCTTCATTCAACACCAGCGCTTTACCAATTTCAAATTTTTGATCTGCCGCTGTGAAATTTGGCACCACAGGACGTCCAAAACGCAAATATACAGGTCCTACATATTCTGCAATAGCAATCGTTGCCGCTTTTGTTTGATTATAATCACATGGGTTAATTACAACCATGCCTGGTAACATTTTCATTAAACCCAAATCTTCCAAAATCTGATGGGTAGCGCCATCTTCGCCAAGTGTTAAACCAGCATGAGATGCGCAAATTTTTACATTTTTGTTGGAATAGGCGATTGACTGCCTTATCTGATCATAAACTCTGCCTGTAGAGAAATTAGCAAATGTACCTGTGAATGGTATTTTACCTCCAATAGTTAATCCTGCAGCAATACCCATCATATTTGCCTCTGCTATCCCAATTTGGAAAAATCGCTCTGGATGTTCCTTCGCAAATCCATCCATTTTTAAGGAGCCTGTTAAATCTGCACACAAAACTACTACATTGGGATTTTTTTTACCTAATTCAGATAATCCTGCACCAAAGCCAGAGCGGGTGTCTTTTTTCTCGTTAAAAGTATATTTTTTCATAGTTTTAATTGTTTTTTAACAATGCATAAGTTTCAAATTTATTATTTGTGTTTAATTTAAATTTGAAATAAACAGGTTCATATATTTTTAATTGTTTTAATTAGTGTCTGTCCATAGAGTCGAGAGTCTGAACTATAATCTTCGAGTTCGAGGCTTTCGTAGTTTTGAAAATCAGGAGTTTACATTGGTAAATGACTGGTTTTCAAAACAAGAATAACGAAAAAATCGGACATTATAGACAGACTCTAATTAATATAATTTAATAGCAGTTGATAATCCCGATTCTATTTTAAACGATTTTTCAATACAATAAATAGTTTCTTTAGCATTTTTTGGGCGAAATTCTACTCGGTATCTCCCTGGCTGAAGAACTATTGTTTCATTTGTTAGGTTGTTCAATAAATTACAAACCCAAACCATTTTATTATTTTCTTCAATATAAATACTGCCCGGTCCTTCAGAAGGTTTCGAAATGATAACGCTTCCCGACTGTGGAATTTCTATAAAGGTTGTTTTGCTTTGCGCGATATCTACCTTATCCAAAATAATACGAGGTACTGTTAAAATTTCTAAATCATATTTCCCTATTATAAATTTTTCTGTTGAATTGAAATTTTGTATGTGTAGCGTTTGCATTTCACCATTTTTACGAACAATACAATTTAAGTTTTTGGAATAATCGGCATTGCCCGACATTCTCAAATTAAGGTAACCTTGCCCTGCATCTACCGCAATAATAGTATGCTTGCCGGGTATTAATTCTATTCCTGTTTTTGAAACCGGTGGTATCGTATGCACCACCATTTTATATGTTCCGATGGGGTCTATTGTTAATGTATCGGGTAATCCTCTATGATTTATGGTATGAATATAATTGTATCTTATAACTCCTGATTGTTCATCATAAAAGGTCATGTTTACATCTGTTTCGGTAGGCCGCCCAATTTGATCGTTCAAATTCACCTGCACCGAAGTATTATTTAATGCCTGTGATATTACTATACTCAATATGTTTTTAAAACTTGTCTCGCTCGAAGCATCATAAAATTTACCTATACAGCCAAAGGAATTGATATAACTTTGGTCAAGCCCTACACCTATAACAAATGGTTTTAGCACTATCCCTTTTTTTTGTAATGCTAATGAAACAGCGCATGGATCTCCATCACATTCTTCAATTCCATCTGTAATCAAAATAATAATATTTCTAACGCTGGCACTTGAAGGGGTAGGGAAGTCATCAGCACATTTCTCTAATGTATAGGCTATTGGTGTTGTTCCTCTAGGAGCTAATGTTTTTAGTCTGTTTTTTATTGCTAATATATTATCTTTTGCAAATGCTACTTCTAACTTAGTATCAGTGCAACTTCGCTGAGGACGCAGCGAAACTTGGTGGCCGTAAGCACGAAATGCTAACTCAAGATTTTCTGTGCCTCTGATACTATCCAAAAACTCACCCAATAGTTTTTTTGATAGATCCATTTTCATCCCACTTTGCCATTGGCCATACATACTGTACGAACAGTCAAATACAAATAAAATACGTGTTAATGGTAATTGTGGTTTGTTTTTATTTTGGGCATTGAGTTTATAAAATGGAAACAGCATAAGGGTGGTACAGAAAAATAATAACAACCAATATTTTTTTGAAAGTATCCCTTGAAATGTATTGTTTTTATTTTGCATTTTTATTTTGCTCCTTTAAACTAACAATTCCTAATAATCTCCTAATGTTTCAATATTTTGTTCCAAAGCCTGTGCCAATTGTTCATTATTTGGCGCAATACCATGCCATTTATGGCTGCCTGTCATAAAATCAACACCGTGCCCCATTTCTGTTTTCATCAATATTAAAACTGGCTTTCCTTTGCCTGTATGTGTTTTTGCTATCTTAAGGGTTTCTACTACTTCCTGTAAATTATTTCCATTCATAGATAAAACGTCCCATCCAAATGCTTCCCATTTTGCTTTTAAATCTCCTAAAGGCAGCACCTGATCAGTTGAACCATCTATCTGTTGTCCATTAAAATCAACAGTGGAAATAATATTATCTACCTTCCTTCCGGCAGCATACATCGCTGCTTCCCATATTTGCCCCTCTTGCAGCTCTCCATCACCATGCAGCGAGTATATAATATTGTTGTCATTATTCAATTTTTTAGCTAAGGCAGCACCTATAGCAACCGATAAACCTTGACCTAATGAACCTGATGCAATGCGCACACCAGGCAATCCTTCATGTGTTGTAGGATGCCCCTGTAGTCTAGAGTTTAACTTTCGGAAGGTGTGGAGCTCATTTAATTCAAAATATCCTGACCGAGATAAAACACTATAAAAAACTGGTGAAATATGCCCATTTGAAAGAAAAAATAAATCTTCTCCAAGTCCATCCATCTTAAAATTCGATGGATTGTGCGCCATCGTTTCAAAATAAAGTGCCACCAAATACTCTGTACAGCCTAGTGATCCTCCAGGATGACCGGAGTTTACAGCATGAACCATTCTAACAATATCCCTGCGAACTTGTGTGCAAATTTTTTCTAACTCTAGTATTGACGCCATATTCTATAAGATTGATATAATGAATTTTAACAATATTTATTATTGCATTTTTTTTAGCCTAGCAAAAGTATCTTTTTTTATAGGTCTTAACGGTATTGTTGAAAATATTTAATAATTGTTGAAAACTCATTAATTTATTTCATGGCTTTCTTATAAAAAAAATAAATATTTTTGCGACAAAACGAAAAATTTCGTATTATTGTGAAACATATTTGAATAAATTTTTTAAGAGACGCTGCTGTTTTTATCTTATCTCTAAAAATTCACTTTTAGTATCTTTCTTATTTTAATTCATTAATCATAAAGAAAAATATGAAATCTTCATGCATTTTTCTTTTTTCGATATTTTTGACCATAGCGGCCCAGCTATTGACAGCTTCTATTAGCGCTCAAGCTCCACCTCAGTCTAGTGTTATTTCTGGTTTAAGTACAGTATGCCAAGGCAATACGGGCGTTACGTATTCAGTTACGAATGAACCAGGAACAACTTATTTATGGACCTACTCAGGTAATGGTTTTATCAAAACTGCTGGGGATATTAGCAATTCCATTACTGTTCTTTTTTCCGATATTGCTACTTCTGGTAATCTCTCTGTTGTCCCCTGCAATGTTTGCGGTAATGGCCCTCCTCGAACGCTTGCTCTTAATGTTGCAACGGCTAATACCACCATTTCTAATGCTGGTTCTGATATTGTTAATGCTTGTGGTGTAAATAGTGCCACATTTTCGGGTAATAATCCAAATGTAGGTTCTGGTTTATGGATAATGATATCGGGGCAAGGCACCATTACTTCGCCTACTTCCCCCTCTTCAGGTATAACAGGTTTAGGTATTGGGTCAAATATTTTTAGATGGACCATTTCCAATGGTACTTGTTTAGCATCCACCGATGATGTAATTATTGCTGCAAACGATCAAGCTTCAATTGCAGCAGCAAATATGGATCAAACAGTTTGTGCTTCCTCTGCTACACTAGACGGGAATACCCCTTCTACAGGCATAGGATTGTGGACCAAAGTTTTTGGAATAGGTACCATCACTTCACCAAGTTCCCCTTCTTCAACTGTTACAGGCTTAATAACTGGTTCTGTTACCTTCAGGTGGACAATATCCAATGCTCCATGTGTTGCATCTTCTGATGATGTAGTTATTACAAGAAATGGTAGCACTACTATAGCTAATGCCGGTGCCGACCAAACAGTATGTGCTGCAACAGCTACCCTTGCAGGCAATACGCCAACAGCAGGTACAGGATCATGGACATTAATTTCTGGTACTGCAACAATTACTTCTCCCAGTGCAGCAAATTCAGGCATAACAGGATTGGCTGTGGGTACAAGTGTATTCCGTTGGACCATTACCAATGCTCCTTGTGCAGCTACATCGGATGATGTCACCATCACCAGAAGCGATAATCCTACTGCAGCCAATGCAGGTGCCGACCAAACAATTTGTGCTACTACAGCTACCCTTGCTGGTAATACAGCCACAGTAGGAACGGGTTCATGGACGCTTGTTTCAGGAGCCGGAACAATCACTACTTCAAGTTCTCCTACTTCGGGTATAACAGGTTTGGGAGTAGGCGCAAATGTATTCCGTTGGACCATTAGCAATGCGCCTTGTACAGCAACATCGGATGATATTACCATCACCAGAAGCGATAATCCTACATCAGCCAATGCCGGTGCCGACCAAACAATTTGTGCTACTACAGATACGCTTGCTGGTAATACAGCCACAGTAGGAACGGGTTCATGGACGCTTGTTTCAGGAGCCGGAACAATCACTACTTCAAGTTCTCCTACTTCGGGTATAACAGGTTTGGGAGTAGGCGCAAATGTATTCCG
>CAMBDK010000118.1 GCA_945865315.1 Chitinophaga pinensis
CTTTTTATTGAGGGGATAAAACGAACTGACACAAATATAGAAACCAATTTTGGTGGTACCTATAAAAGCAGGGCTCTAATCCCTGGTTTTAGCTTAGGTTATTATTTTTAAGGGTAATGATGCCAAAAAACAGTCGGTGGATTTTAACAAAAAAATATTCTCTACTCAGCTATAGCAGCTTGTTTAATGGCCAAAGTTAAGTCTGCACAAAATTTGGAAGTTAGTTGTTCATTCCAGTTTAAAATATTTTTCATGTATAAAACAATCTGTTTTTCCCATAATATGACTGTTTCAATATCAAAATAAAGAGCACCGGTACGCCTAATAAAAAAATCGGAAGGAGAAAAGCACATTTCATTTTCGATACAATAATGCAATTGGGCAATCAGTAATAAAGGAATCTGCATCTCCTCCCCTTCCCTATTGATATTTGAGGATGTTTCTTTCAATTTCTCCATCATACTTAAAACAGAATCAATATTAGAACCATAACGATTTAATAGCATTTCAACTTCAATTTCAGTTATTCCACTTGCTTGAGCACGAATTAACAGATTCGGAAAACTTTCTTTCAACATATTTCCTCCCGAAAGTATTATATTATGGGTGCTGCAGTCTTTAATATTCTTTGCATTAACACCTTTATTTTTTTTTGCGATAAGGTCAACAATGCGTTGCGCCATTTTTCTGTAACCAGTAAGTTTACCTCCTGCAATAGTAATAAGACCAGATTCGGATTCGAATATTTCATCTTTGCGCGATATTTCTGATGGGCCTTTACCAGGCTTTTGAATCAGAGGTCTTAAGCCAGCCCAACTTGATTTGATGTCGGAATTAACAAGTTGAACTGTTGGAAAAACAGCATTAACACATTTTAAAAGATAGGTAACATCCTCTATTGTTACATTAGGATTAATCAAATCGCCAGAATAGGATGTATCCGTAGTTCCTATATAAGTTTTACCTTCACGAGGGATAATAAATATCATTCGTTTATCAAAAGTATCGAAATACGAAGATTGTTTCAAAGGAAGTCTATTTCCATCCACCACAATATGAATTCCTTTAGTTATATGTAATTTATCCTGATTTTGAGGTTTATCTATTATATCCACCTCATCTATCCATGGTCCGGTAGCATTAACAATATAATTAGCTTTTAATTCAACAGTTTGATCATGCAGCTGATCGCTAATTTTAAGTCCGGTAATTTTAGCATCCGAATAAATGAATGACTCTGCTTTCATATAATTTATGGCAAGAGCACCTCTGCTAACAGCTTCTTTAAGCACTTCAATGGTCAACCTGGCATCATCGGTACGATATTCATAAAAAAGAATTCCTCCCAGCAGATTATCGCTTCGTAATAAAGGTTCGGCAGCCATGGTTTGCATTTTATTTAAAACACGGTGTTTTTCTTGTTTTTTTACACCAGCAAGCCACTCATAAATAGTCATCCCCAAACGTGCAGTAAATTTTGTTAATGACCCATCTGTTATTATAGGCAAAAGCAGATACTCTGGTTTAGTAAGATGCGGAGCATTTTTATGAACAATTGCTCTTTCTTTACCAACCTCGGCAACCAATTTAAATTCGAGTTGCTTTAAATATCTTAATCCGCCGTGAATAAGTTTGGTGGAGCGACTGGAAGTGCCGGCAGCAAAATCCTGCATTTCAACCAATGCCACTTTAAGTCCTCTTGCTGTTGCATCTAATGCTATACCGGCGCCTGTAATTCCTCCTCCTATTACTATTAGGTCGAAATGGCTGCTGCTCATCTCATTTATAACTGAAGCTCTGTTTTTAGCTGAAAAAGTGTTCAATGGAGAAATATTGTTTATGGGGATTTTAAAATAAATATTTAATTATTTTGAAATTTTTAATTATACTTTATTATTTTTAATGGTTCGGATATTTCACTACCATTATTTAATATAACGAAATAAATTCCGGCATTTAATATTGGATGAATTGCAACAGATTCATTTAATTTAGTTAAGGCTAAACTATAAACTGTTCTACCAGTAATATCAGAAATTGAAATAGAAGCCCCAGGGAAAAGTTTATTTTTTATTTGATATGAAATTATTGTTTCATGCGCAAATGGATTTGGAAAAGCTTCAATTAAATTTTTATTGTTTATTTTATTTTCTGTAATAGCGGCTGGCCCTTCTTTTATTGAGAACTTATCAAATCCTGCTTCAACAATATGTCCTGGAGTATTATCAGCAGCCTTCACCCTCAATTGCATGGTGGAGGTAGGACTAATAAAATCTGAAATTTTAAAAGACTTATGCACCCAAGTTGAATTACCTAAGGTAGTTGAAATAACAAACTCCACTAAAGAAGTTGTTGTTCCATTATTGAGGTAAATACATAATGAATCATTTGGGCTACCAGTCCCTCCATCATTAAAAAACCATCGTGAATATTCCAAATATGGACTTGCATAACTTGTAAGATCAAATATAGGGGATAATAAAGTTGTAGCACCATCATCTATATCCTGATCGGAACCTGTAACACCAGTATTTCCTGTTACAAAAGCTTTGTCAGAACAATCATTTGTAGCATCCGAACCGGGGTTTGCAGAAATATTATTATAAACTGTACCTAGCGGAACACCTCGCTCCCATGCACCAGTAGATGCAGATGAGTTAATTGTCCAGCCGAGGTCGAGGGCAAAATCATCGTAATACCCCTTTGATAGAGGATAAGTAAAAGTATTATTTGACAAATCTATAAGTTGATTAGAAGTGCAATAAGTATTATACCCCCATTTACCTAATATTACATCGTAATCAGCACCAGCTAATATATTACAGTCGGAAAAGTTACCCGATCCGTCAGAAATAAAATTATATGACTCCACTTGGTTACTGATGCTCACATTAACGTTGGATAGAGGAGTTGCTGTTAATGAATCCACAGTAAGACCTGTTAAAGTAAATGAAACATTTACAGGGACTAATTGAATATCAAGGGCATTAACAACACCTGGCGATAATATAACACCAGAAATTGTTTGACTTATATAACCAGCTTTTGAAAACACTACAGTATAGGTTCCTGCTATGGATGTACCTGTTTTATATTGGCCGGCAATATCCGTATTTTCATTAATATTAAGAGCTGTTATAGCAACTTGCGTATTATTTAGTTGTTCGCCACAAACGCTGGTAACGTTACCTTCCAAATAACAAGCTCTAACATAAGAAGGAGTAAAAACAAATAAGCCCTCATCAATATTAGAAACTACAATAGTACCTGAAGGTAAATAAGGAAATACGCCCCAAGCGCCTTCGGAACCGCCTCCACTGGCAGAGAAGGTATCATAATTCCCTACCTGAATTAAATTCTGGGGACGACCTGCGTCCACAATAGTAAAACCATCTTTATACCAAGATGTTACTGCATAATCATTGCCTAGTACTTTAATAATATGGGTATTATGGACCATGGAGTTTGATCCAGCATTAGATTGTATTTTATCTAATTCCGTAATATTAGCAAGGTTAGTAATATCAAATGCTGTTAAATACGAATTATCAACCTCATCGGTTGTAAATAAAATTTTGCTATTTGTTGACAACCAAGTATTATGCGTAAAATTATTGGGAGTAAATTGATTCACCAATTCAATTGGATTGGCTTTATTGGTAAAATCAACAACAGAAAAATATCCCGAATAAATATGCCCTGCATACAAGGTGTCATTTCTTACAAATCCGTCATGCACATAAGCCGAATTGCCTGCACCCACCTGATATTCCCCAACAAATGTAGGATTCCAAGGATCGGTTAAATTAGCAGCAATAGCACCTCCATTGAATAAATTACTACCATATAAATAAACAAAATCACCATCAATGTGCAAAGCATGAATGGTGTTCAATTGTCCTGTAATAGTGCCATCACCAGTCCAGTTATGGTATATTATTCCGCTTGCATTGGGCAAGCTACTAAGATTTACAATTTGCAGACCACCTCCTCCTTCGGATGTTACATAAGCATAATTCCCTCTTACTTTAATTTCTTTCCATAAATTATTGGGACCTGGAATTTGAATGACCTCAAAAGGATTAGCAGGATTAGTAACATTTACTATTGACATTCCTAGCGATGCACCCACCAAAGCATATTCGTTACCCGACAAATCCAAATAACCACAAATATTAGCGCAGGTTTGATTAGGATAACTTAATTGCGATTGGAGCGCTACATTAGTATTTTGAGCAATTACCAATACTTCAAAAAAAACAACCAACAGAATAGCAATAAAAAAATTCTTCATTTTATTTAATTTTAATTTTTGATATGGTTAATTTAATTGACAATAACGTTAAAATATTTTAGAATAACAACAAAAAAAAATATTTTTAAATTATAAAAAAATGATTATTAAAATATAAGAAACGAATAAAATCAATGGGGTAAAAATTGTTTTATGGATATTTTCAATACATTTAATTTTGGCAAATAGTTATTTTTTTAATAAGCGCCACTGCGTTTACGTATAAACCATTCGAAGCTTAAAAAACTAATCAACAAAAAGAATATCCATTTTAAATTAATTAAATCAGAAAGTTTTTTTTGTGAATAGACTATCGATTTAAGGTCGGTACGATTATTTATTTTTTTAGCAATTACAGCTAAATTATTAGGGTAAACCATTTCGCCATCGTATTTTTCAGAAATGCTATAAAGTAATTGATGGTCGGCGATTGTATTCATAAGTTCCACTTGCAGAGCACTAACGGTAAATACACCCTTTTGTAAATATATTTTATCGCCCACTTTAACTTTTGCTTCAAATTTATATTCCCCTGTAGGCATTATTCCGGCGTTTAAGCGAAAGGAGTTATTTGTTTTACTAAAGGTAAACAGAAATTTTTTATTATCCGAATTGCTAATAACAATACTTACCTCGGGCTCTGTTATCAATTCGTAGCTTTCGTTATAAACTTCAGCATCCATTTCGATAAGTTCGTTTTCAAAAAAATTATTTTTAACGATAACTTTAAAAAAGCTTTTATCTACTTTAGCTGAAAGGACTTGAACAATTTTTGAAATAAGTTCATCAAATAAAATGTGATTACCTTGTGAGGCAAAATTTTGTAATCGCCATTTCCATAATCCTTCACCCATAAAAATTGCTGATTTATTTTCGCCAACAGTATTAAAAAAAAGCAATGGTGTTTTTGTATCTACAATTCCAATTCGTTGGTAAAACAAAACTGATAATGAAGAATTTTTTTCAAGAGCCGAACTAATATAAGGGCTTGCCACAGCAGGGAATCTTTTCACTGCTTTGCGCAGCTCGTCGCTGATGGTAAATAGGGGGAAATTATTGTCCAATACTGCTTCGCATTCATTAAACTTTTGGTCGGAAGCTACAACAGACAAATCACTTTTTAAGATTGTGCTTGCGCCAGAAATTAACCAAACTGGTATATTGGATAAATTTAATTCACTAATAATTTTGCTGGCCGGGTTATTTATATTTGGCAATTGGTGCAGTATTACGAGGTTATATTTATTGAACGATTTATCAAAATTATCGGCAGTATAACTTTCCACTTCATAGTTTTGATTCGATTCAATAGATGCTTTAATAGCTGCTATATCCGGATGAGGGGCATCAGCTAAAATCAGCACTTTTTGTTTCGCATTCAAAACATCAATAAAAACATTTAGATTGTTATTACTAATATTATTTTCCTCGGCAAGCGTTGAAAGTCTAACATTATATTTCTGTAAGCCAATTTCATTTGCTTCCAACAGAACAGGAATTTTTATGTTAAATGCCTCCGAATTAATAATAATAGCTTGTGTAAAAAGTGTTATACCCCCTTTTTGAATCTCAAGCTTAGTAGATTTACCTTTTAACTGCTTAGCACTAACAATAATTTCCATAGGGAATTTATTTCCTAAATAAGCCAGGCGATTATGTTCCACCTTTAAAAGGACTATGTCTTTTTTAACTGTTGTATCACCCAAAGCGATAGTATAAACAGGAACCCTTAATTTATCGGAAGAATAGAGTGGATTTGCGCCTTTATTATATAATCCATCACTGGCAAGTATAAGGGCACCAATATTTCTATTAGAATACCGTGTTTCAATTTCGCTGAATAATGCAGAAATATCTGTTTGTTTTTCATTAAACATTAATGAATCTATTTTACTATATTCTTTTACCTTATCGGCAAAGGAATATAAAAGCACCTCATATTTACTTTCTAATTCATCAATGAGTTTTTGCACATTTTGTTTATACTCATTTTTAATAAAGATAGAATCCTTACCAACGCCTATTGATTCGGAATTATCCTGAGCAATAATAATTACGGGCTTTTCTACCTCACGAATCACTGATTTTAATAATGGAGAGAGCAAAAAGAATGCTAAAATTGTAATAACAAAAAAACGAAATACAGCCATCAACCGTATTGTCAAATGAGAAAATTCTTTTAGTTTTTTATTACGAAAATACAAAACACCAGCATAAATAATACCTGCAGCGATGCAAAATAGTAGGAACCATGATGGGTATTCAAAAATTAAATTCATTGATATTTTTTATTTCTAAATAAAATACTATTTAAAAGCAAGCATTAATTCATTAGAATATTATAAGAAAAACTATTTATTAAAGCCTAACCATGTTGCTATAATCAAGAATTAATGTAAAAACAGATCAATAAATAAATTACCCTAAGGGGCTAACAGCAATTTTAAGTGAGCATGCCACCACAAACATTAATTACCTGACCGGTAACATAATTGCTCATTTCGGAAGCCAAAAAAACGGCAGTATCCGCCACATCGTTAACTGTTCCGCCGCGCTTTAGAGGTATTGATTCTCTCCAAGCCTCCACCACTTTTTGATCGAGAGCGGCAGTCATCTCTGTTTCAATAAAACCTGGAGCAATGGCATTGCTGCGTATATTACGAGAGCCCAATTCCAAAGCAATAGATTTAGTAAAACCTATTATACCAGCCTTTGATGCCGAATAATTTGATTGTCCTGGGTTTCCTTTAATACCAACAACAGAGCTTATATTAATAATTGAACCTTTGCGTTGTTTAAGCATAGGTTTGGTAATGGCTTTGGTTAAATTAAATACTGATTTTAAATTTGCATTTATTACCTCATCCCATTGCTGTTCACTCATTCGCATAAGAAGGGTATCTCTAGTTATACCGGCATTATTTACTAAAACGTCTACAGTACCAAAATCAGCAACTACAGCGTTAACAAGTTCTTCAGCAGCTTTAAAATCAGCGGCATCAGAGCGATAACCTTTGGCTTTAATACCATATGATTCCAATTCTATTTGAAGTTCCAGCCCTTTTTCAACAGACGACAAATAGGTAAAAGCTACATTTGCACCTTGTTCCGCAAACTTCAATGCAATGCCACGCCCTATACCTCTTGAAGCACCAGTAATGATAGCATTTTTATCCTTTAATAATTTCATGATAAAATATAATTAAATGTTATTTATTAAAAAAAAATTAAAATTAATATAATAAATAGCAGCCTGACTTATATAGGGATTTAAAAATATCAAACTATTTGTTTCCATTACTGAAGTTTTCGAAAAAAATCTGCAAATTAAATGGTTCAAGAACTGTGTGTTTTTCTTTTGTCTTGATACATCTGTTTTGTCGAAACTATTTTGAAAGCTTTACTTAGGAAAAGCAGAAGGCTATTTATCAAATTCATCAGAAAATTTTGAGTACAAAAGGCTGTGTAAATTTTCACACAGCCTTTATAAATATTTCAAAAAAAAATGATTTAATTAGTCTACTCTATTAGCATGGTGGTGTGGGCTTTCCTTACGCTTTTCCTCTGCCAATGCCTTAGCCATTGCAATGCCTATATCGGCAGGAGAGTTTACTACAATAATACCACATGCGCGTAAAATTTTCTTTTTTGCTTCTGCAGTATCTTCATCACCACCTACTATAGCGCCAGCGTGTCCCATTGTGCGACCCTTAGGAGCTGTTTCACCAGCAATAAAACCAACCACAGGTTTGCGATTGCCATCCGCTTTTATCCAGCGTGCGGCATCCGCTTCCAAATTACCACCAATTTCACCAATTACTATAATTCCATGGGTTTCTGGGTCATTCATCAATAATTCAACAGCTTCTTTGGTAGTAGTACCGATAATAGGATCGCCACCAATACCAATAGCAGTAGAAATACCTAAACCAGCCTTTACCGTTTGGTCGGAAGCTTCATACGTTAATGTACCTGATTTAGATACAATGCCTACACTACCCTTTTTAAAAACAAAGCCAGGCATAATACCAACTTTGGCTTGCTCGGCAGAAATAACACCAGGACAATTGGGTCCAATTAACCTACAATCTCTGCCTTTTAAATACTCTTTAACAATAATCATATCCCTAATGGGGATACCTTCTGTAATACAAATAATAACTTTAATACCAGCTTCGGCAGATTCCATAATGGCATCCGCTGCAAAAGCAGGTGGAACAAAAACAATAGAAACATCAGCATCTGCAATACGAACCGCATCACTTACTGTATTAAAAACAGGGCGATCCAAATGAACTGTTCCGCCTTTGCCTGGTGTAACACCACCAACAACATTGGTTCCGTATTCAATCATTTGTTCAGCATGAAACGACCCTTCATTTCCTGTAAAACCTTGAACTATTATTCTTGATTGTTTATTTACTAATACACTCATAATTTATATTATTGAAAATAAAATTGTTAAAAAAAATCGTTAACTGTATATTGATATTAATTTTAAGTCTGCTAAAGTATAGTTTTATGATAGTATAGCAAAACATTTTACTATTTTTAACACATTTCACATAATCTATGGTTGGATGTCTCAAATTTTTCGTATTATTATCGATAAAATAAAAACCAAATTTATATAGGAAAATAAATCGCCTATGTATAATCATCGATAATAAAATTGAATACAATACAATTAAACAATGAAACCATTGTAGCCCTTGCTACCCCTCAGGGAATTGGTGCAATTGGTGTTATCAGAGTTTCAGGCAATAAAGCTATTACTATTTGTGATGGCCTATTTGGAAATAAAGAACTCAAAAAAAAGAACTTAAAAAATCGGAAATCCCATACTATTTGTTTTGGTGTGATACATGATGGAGAAAATATTATTGACGAGGTGCTACTGAGTCTTTTTAAAGCCCCTCATTCCTATACAAGTGAAGACACTATTGAAATATCTTGTCACGGATCAAAATTTATTCAACAACAAATTATTCAATTGCTAATAAACCGTGGTGCTCGCATGGCCAACCACGGTGAATTTACTTTACGTGCTTTTTTGAATGGTAAAATTGATTTATCACAAGCGGAAGGTGTTGCTGATTTAATAGCCTCCAATTCGGCTTCCTCACATCAAATTGCAATGCAGCAAATGAGAGGAGGATTTTCAAGTAAAATAAAATTACTGCGTCAAAATTTAATGGATTTTGCTTCCCTAATTGAATTAGAGCTTGATTTTAGCGAAGAGGATGTAGAGTTTGCTGACCGCAGTGATTTAAAAAAATTAGTGAACAGTATTCAACGAATTATTCAAAAGTTGATAGATTCGTTTGAAGTGGGTAACGTAATAAAAAATGGAATACCGGTTGCTATTGTGGGTAAGCCCAATGCAGGAAAATCAACCCTATTAAATGTATTATTAGACGAGGACAGAGCTATCGTATCAGATATACCAGGCACTACACGTGATGTTATTGAAGATGAAATAAATATTGATGGCGTATTATTTAGAATAATAGATACAGCAGGAATACGTGCAACTACAGATTTAATTGAATCTATAGGAGTTGAAAAAACTTTCGAACAAATTAAATTATCCTCTATTGCTATTTATTTATTTGATGCGCACGAAATAACTTCAGCTGAATTAAAAATAATTGTAGAAGAGCTAAAAAACAAAGTTCATAATTCACAATTATTATTGGTGGCCAATAAAATTGATAAAGAAGATATTGAATATATAAAAAAAGAGTTTATAGATTTTCCAGAAATGTTTTTTATATCGGCTAAAGAGCGCACTAATATTGAGGGCTTAAAAAAGCAACTAATTAATTTAT
This sequence comes from Chitinophaga pinensis, assembly GCA_945865315.1. GTDB lineage: Bacteria > Bacteroidota > Bacteroidia > 2-12-FULL-35-15 > 2-12-FULL-35-15 > 2-12-FULL-35-15. Next base: position 10,126 of record CAMBDK010000118.1, read on the forward strand.
TTGACAGCAGAATAGTAAATGTTACCGAAACAATTGTAACCAATGCTCGCCACGTAGAAGCATTAACCCACACCAATACAGCTCTTATAAAAGTACTTGAAGGCTTAAACGATAATATTACAGGTGATTTCCTAGCAATGGACATACGCCAAGCATTAAATCATTTAGGTACTATTACTGGCGAAATTTCATCCGACGATTTGCTTGCTACTATTTTTTCTAAGTTTTGTATCGG
>CAMBDK010000119.1 GCA_945865315.1 Chitinophaga pinensis
ATTTAAAAATTTGATAAAATACTTTTACCTTTAGCACCAAACCATTAACAAGTTATCTTTATTTTTTATAATTATGGATTCATTAAAAGAACGATTTGCAGCTAAAGCAGGACCTTTAGCAGCCGAAGTAAAAGCATTAATTAAAGAAAAAGGAGATTTTAAATTAGGTGAGTACACTGTGTCTCAAGTATACCAAGGTATGAAGGGTATGATTGGAATGGTTACAGAAACTTCAAAATTGGATCCAGAAGATGGTATTCGTTTTAGAGGTTTTACCATCCCCGAATTGAGAGAGAAACTACCGAAGGCACCCGGAGGAACGGAACCATTGCCAGAAGGTATTTTTTATTTAATGTTGTTGGGGGAACTTCCAACCCAGGCAGAAGTATTGAGTATTGGCAATACATGGGCTCGAAGAGCTATTGTTCCAAAACATGTGTTTGATGTATTGGATGAACTACCCGCTTCTACCCATCCTATGACACAATTTGTTATTGCTATCATGGCAATGCAAACAGAATCACTATTTGCATCGGCCTATAAAAAAGGTATTAATAAAAGAGATTATTGGGATTATGTTTATGAGGATTCAATGAATCTGATAGCTCGTTTGCCTCGTGTGGCAGCATATATATACCGTAGAAAATATAAAAACAGTGTGCACATCGAGCCTGATCCAAAATTAGACTGGGCAGCAAATCTTGCACACATGTTGGGTTATGAAGAATTTGATGTGAAACGCTTGATGCGCTTATACATGACTATCCATGTAGACCATGAAGGAGGTAATGTTTCGGCACATGCTACACATCTTGTTGGTTCGGCATTAAGTGATCCCTATTTTGCTTTTGCAGCAGGCATGGCCGGACTAGCAGGTCCATTGCATGGCTTAGCAAATCAGGAAGTATTGAGTTGGATTTTAGAATTGCGCAATGAACTAGGTGGTGGCTTACCTACCGAAAAACAAATTGAAGATTATATTAAAAAAACGCTTGCCGATGGCAAGGTAGTTCCAGGTTATGGCCATGCTGTTTTGCGTAAAACGGATCCGCGATTTGTTGCTCAGCAAGATTTTTATAACCGTTATATAAAGCCCAAAGGTAAAGACGACCTTTGTGAAATTGTACAGATGATTTATAAAGTAGCGCCTCAAATTCTTGAAAATACAGGTAAAATAAAAAATCCATGGCCAAATGTGGATGCGCATTCAGGGGTATTACTTACCCATTATGGAATAGTGGAACATGAGTTTTATACCGTTTTATTTGGGGTTTCCCGTTCATTAGGTGTTCTGGCTTCATTAATTTGGGATCGTGCATTGCGTCACCCGCTTGAGAGACCAGGATCTATTACTACAGAAGGTATTAAAAATAAAATTGCAGCAGCAGAAGCAAAAGCGCAAATAAAAAGTTAATTTACAATACTTTTACTAAAAAAAGTAGAAGTATATTTTTGCGAAGGTAAATTTTATTATTTCTAGGATAGGAAAACATATTTTTTTAGGAAAAATATGTTTTTTTTGTATCCTTTTTTACAAGGATTTCAGCAATTTCCCTTTCGCCTCACCAAAGCCTATTCTTACACCATGTTTCTCCGAAAAGCCACGTATTGTTACGGTATCATTGTCATTAATAAATTTACGCTCGCTGCCATCTTTTAATGTGATAGGTTTTGTACCTTTCCATGATAGTTCAAGCATAGACCCATAAGAATCAGGGGTTGGCCCACTGATGGTTCCCGAAGCCATCAAATCACAAATATTAATATTACAACCATTAGACGTATGATGCGCTAATTGTTGTTCCATTGTCCAATACATGAATTTATAGTTGGATTTGCAAATTAAATTATCCTCCCCATTTTCGGGTTGAATAAAAACCTCCAGCTGTATGTCAATATTTTTTTCACCCTTATATTTAAGATAAGGTAATACTTTCGGTTCTTGCTTATAACCGGCAGTACGAAAAGGTTCTAATGCATCTAATGTTACTATCCAAGGAGAAATAGTGGAAGCGAAGTTTTTTGCTAAAAATGGACCAAGAGGCACATATTCCCACGTTTGAATATCTCGTGCACTCCAATCATTAAATAAAGCTAAGCCAAAAATATAATTTGATGCCTCCTCCGTCGAAATTGTTTCGCCCAATTTCGTTTCTTTACCAATAACGAAGGCTACTTCTAACTCAAAATCCATTAATTTACTAGGCCCGAAAATTGGTAAGTCCGAATCGGCTGGTTTTGTCTGTCCCTTAGGGCGATGGAAAGGTGTATCAGAAACAATGATAGATGAGGCACGCCCATGATAACCAACGGGAAGATGTTTCCAATTTGGTAGCAATGCATTTGCTGGATCGCGAAACATAGTTCCTACATTTGTTGCATGATCCATACTGGAATAAAAATCAGTATAATCTCCTACTTTAATAGGCATTTGCATTTGTACATTATATGAAAAATTTAATACTTTTAAGCGCGCATTCTTATTATCACGCAATTCAGGATTATTGATATTTAACAGTTTCGAAATTCTTTGTCGCAGCGCCCCACAAAATGGTTTACCAAGGGCAATGAGATCATTTAAGTATGGATTATTAAAAACTGAATCATGAATTTTAAAATCATCAAAAAATCCAAGTTTGTTAAGTATCAATAAATCTAATACCTGATTACCAATAGCAACTCCAACACGCGCGTTGGAACTTTGAGTTTTGAAAATACCAAATGGTAAATTTTGTATTGGAAAATCGCTGCCTTTAGGAACTTCAACCCATGATTTTAAGGAAGGATCGTTTGCTTCAATCATAAAAATATTTTTTTTTAATATGTTATTGCTGCGGATTTACAGCATTGCAGTTCTTTTTTTTATTGATAAATAGAAACATCTGGTAATGTAATACCTATCGTTATTTTTTTAAAAAATACAAATACAAAAAGATGCATTAAATTTTTTAAAGAGTACAAATATAGTAAATATTGGTATTTGAGGAAATATGGCGAAAATAGATTGTTTTTTATCTCCAGAATATTAAGATACAAGGCCTTTTATAAAATATATCAATTATTAAATAGAACACTGAAATTAAGTATCAAATTGTATATTTTCATTAATTTTCTTTAATTTTATGGTATTGATATTATGTTAGCAAATAAATATTAAAAAAAATATAACCTTGAAAATAATTGTCGATTGATATAGAGCACTTAGATGATATTATAATTGGATTATAAGTTTAAGCAATGTTGTCCTATGTATCTATAATTTTTAAATTTTTAAACTTAAAACTATGAAAAAAATACTTTTTACTATTTTTATAATTCTTTTTGTTTTATTTGCGCAACTAAATGCTCAATCTTATATTGGAACCTATTCTTATTTACCTGCAAGACCTTTAGCACCAGACTTTTTAGGAACTATAGAAAACCCTTCAACAATTGGGGAATTTGTAATTAAACCTAATATTACATTTTACATACCGATAGATACTTTTGCTAGGGCACGAGTATTTGCATATAAAAATTCTAGCACAGACCAACGCATTTTAATTCGTGCATTTGATGCAGATGAAAGAATTATACATTGGCAGTATCAAAAAGATAATAATAGTAATCCCATTTATTATCCTAAAGATAATTATGTAACTGCACTGACACCTTTACCACTAGTAAATAGCGGTACTTATAATATTTACAATGATGCTTCATTTGCATTAGTTGGAAATGGTGTTCATCAAATACGTGTTACTTCTCGTCAAGAGAACGTTAATGTTAAATTAATCTTATCGCAGCCATTAGATTATGGTGTATCTTTTCAAAATGGAACATTTTCCAATTGGACTACAAATTCAACTATCATGTATTTTTATATTCCTAATAAAGCAACAGAACTAAATTTATCTCAAATTAGTGGGAGTATTTCAATAACTGACTATAATAATAATTTGCAATTTTCGGGCAGCACAGGCGGAACAACTATAACAATTCCATCAACAGCATGGGGAACTGTTTGGAGTATTAATTTACCAAGCTCTTTCTCTTTTAGAGCCTGGGGCTTCCCATTTATTTTATGTAATAATATAGTAGCAGCAGATGCTATTAAGGCCTCTGTGGAAACTGGTCCAAATGGGGAAGCTATATGCCATAAATTTCAAAAAAGATTATTATCAATGAAATCGGAATTGCTTAACCCATTAAATGTTGGGGTAGCCTCCTCTTTTATTAATAATAATTTAACTCCATATGCAAGTGCTTGGTTGGCAGAACCTATAAAAAATAATTTTTTATTAAACTCTTATCAACCAACTTTTTCAAAACTACTTTTTGATAGTTTAATTTCTCAAAATTTAAATATTAACTCACATTGGGCTGGGGCAATGTTTTCAAATACAACAGGAACTTGGGATACTTATCTCATTAGCCCAAAAATAGGAGCCTCTATTTTTGGTGGACTAACTTATAATTTGGGCGTTTTAGCAAAATTAAATTCAACTATTAACCCTTATTATAATTATAGAACTAAATTATTAAATAGAGCAACGGCAGCTATTTTTTTAGATTTATTAAAAATGGGGGAGTCAGAATCATTTCCTGAAACTGATTCTGATCCATACCCTGGAGGAACAGCTGCATTTCATTATGGTGGGAAATTAATGCCTGATTTTGGATTAATAGCCCCAGAAATGCCAGATTCTATTAGAGAAATATGGACTGAAGCATTAAGGCATATAGCTGATAGACATTTATGTGATTATGTAACTACCACAAGAAATCAATCAGCACATTACGTATCTGGAAATGAAGAGTTTTATATTGGCAGTAATGATAGTTTGTATAAAAATTTATCGAGAAATTATGCAAAACTATTTGTATCTACTCAGCATCCTGCAGGGTGGTATCAAGAAGCTTATGGACCCTGTGGAAGCTATAATGGTATGACTAATTTTTGCCTTGCAGATTATTACCGATTAAGCAACGACACAGTAATTAAAAATTCTTTATCTAAAGTATATGAGTTTTTTAATCATACTGTAGGTCCTGAGCCTACAAAAGAAAATGTTGCCATTGGTGGGTTTAATTTTAATCATCGAATAGGAGCAGGATGTTTTGAAGAACAATATACCGGAGCTACTATTATCGCAAACAATATTCCCGAAACAGGTATTAGAAGTAAAAAAACAGCTGCACAAAAAAATCAGGATAGTACCACAGCAGTGATAGGTATTAATAATAGGTTAAATAATAATTTTGTAAATGGTGATGCTGGCATTTTCTCCTACAGGTATTACAAGTATTATGTTGATTCAGATACCACTTATAAATGGCCAGCATTAAGAACTTCATTTTTTAAGAACTTTTCAAATGAGATGCTGGCTGTAAAAAAAGAAGAATATTTTTCATGTATTTATATAGGTAAGCCAAATGTGGCATATGGATATATTAATCAAAAACTTGCATCCTTGCGTCCTTCTAATATTAATGAAAACGATACGCTTTTTAAATTAGATCCTCATAATGCTACCCCAATATTAGGGGGGGGACTAACAACTTTTTGGAATAAAGATTATGGGACTTCTGTTATGGCAACAAATTGGTCGCCGACTTTTCATAATGGGCTTATGGCAACTACTAATGACACATCAAGTCTTCGATATTGGGAAAAGTATGATGGATTTACAGCTATGCCGGATGAAATAAATAATAAATTAATAGTAACTGGTGTTATTGAAAACCAACCTATTAATTATAATCGTACATATAATTTTTTTGATGGATATTTAGATATTGCCGTTTCATTAACTACAACAGCATCCTATAATTTGCTTCATTTAAGTGAGCTTATTCCATATGTAAAGGGTGCTCAAAAAGAATTTGGGGTTTATCAAAAAGAAAATATAGATTCTTTATTTACTAATCGTTATAGAACATATCATCAAATAACCAATACCCAAGGATATGGTATAAAAATCTTATTTGATAGTTTAAAAATAACACAAAAAGTTTTTGGAATGTCTAGCCAATATGGTGACTATAGAATAGATCATATAGAATTAGAGTTGCCAAACATTGGATTATCTGGAAGTATTTTAAATTTCGGATATCATATTATTCCAATAAATCGTTTAACGAAAGGTATGATTGGTCACTGGCCTTGGAAAGGCTATACTAAAGATAATTCAGGTTACGATGTTCATGGCACATCTATTGGATTACCTACAATTGTTAATAATATGGATTGCTCTTATATTGAGTTTAATGGTATAAATCAATATGTTTCAACTACACAATTTAATAATCCAAGTAAACAAATGAGTTTAAGTGTTTGGGCAAAAAGCAACACACCAAATTGGAATGATAGTGCAAATTTAGTATCAAAAAATAATAGTTTTTGCTTTTATCCAAACCCAATGGCAACAGCATCCGGTAAGCAAATAGAATTTTGGCTATGGATGAATAATAGTGTAGAGAAAATTGCATTTGATTTACAATTAATTCTAAACTTTAATATCACTGATTGGCACATGTATTCTGTAACTTACAACTCTATAAATGGGGAATTAAATTTATATGTTGATACATCAATAATCGCATCAAAAATAATTATTTTAAATGATCGAAATGTAAAGGTGAATTTCAATGAGATGTTTATCGGTAAATCATCAAACGCATCATTTTTTTTTAATGGAAATATTGGTGAAGTTAGGATGTATGATAATATACTTGGCGATAGTTTAATTAAAGAAATATATAAAAAACAAAATTGTTTTGATATTATCCTATCCAATTCCAGTAATGATTTAGGAGGAAATAATTTAATTACTTTAATACCAAATCCCGCTACTGATAAAGTACTTGTTTCATCTTTAGAAAATATTAGTAAAGTAAATATTTTTAGTATTGATGGTAAATTTATATTTACTAAGAATAGTAATCGTAATTTAAAATATATTGAAATAAATACAAATCAATTAATTGATGGTATATATATTATTCAGATTATCACAAATTCTAATTACACATATTCAAAAAAACTTATATTATCTAGATAAGTTACCCCAATAATGATTCATTAAGTGCCTAAATTTGCCCAACTATAAATTATTTTATTTTGTTTAACAAAATAATTTTTTTATTAAACAAATAAAATATATCTTTGCTGCATGAATCATAACAAAGTTTCAGTTTTCAGAAAAGAACATTTTAATGCTGCGCACAGGCTTAATAATCCTTTGCTGAGTAATGAAGAAAATAATGCTGTTTTTGGAAAATGTAATAACATCAATTTTCATGGTCATAATTATGAATTAATTGTAAAAGTAATCGGTTTTGTAGATCCTGTTACTGGTTATGTTATAGATATGAAACTACTAAGCGATATTATAAAAGCAGAAATTATAGAAAAATTTGATCATAAAAATTTGAATCTTGATTTAATTGAATTTAAGGTACTCAATCCTACAGCCGAAAATATTGCTATTACAATTTATAATATACTGAAAGAAAAAATCGATACAAAATATGAATTAAAAATTGTGTTATATGAAACAGCAAGAAATTATGTTGAATACCCTGCATAACAAAGAGATTAGAATGAATGATCTTGATGAACTTGAGGTAGATGAACTTGGCAATGACCATGTTAGTTCTGCTACTGAAACACCTATGAGGGAGTCTGCTTTTATTTTAAGCGACGAACAGAAAATAAAAAAGATTGAGGGTTATTTTAGAGAGATAATGGAAACATTGGGACTTAACTTAAACGATGATAGCTTGAGCGGAACACCCCATCGTGTTGCGAAAATGTACGTAAAAGAAATCTTCAATGGATTAAATCCTGTAAATAAGCCTTCCGTTAAATTATTCGACAATAAATACCAATACAACCAAATGCTGGTTGAAAAGGATATTACTTTTTATAGTAATTGCGAACATCACTTTGTTCCATTCTTTGGCAAAGCCCACGTTGCTTATATTTCAAGTGGTAAAGTAATTGGCTTGTCAAAACTAAACCGGATAGTAAATTATTATGCTAAACGTCCGCAGGTTCAGGAGCGATTAACCATGCAAATCGCAAAAGAATTAAAAAATGCTTTAAATACAGAAGACATTGCGGTTGTTATCGAAGCAAGTCATTTATGCGTTTCTTCACGAGGCATAAAAGATGATAGCTCATCAACGATTACTTCTTTTTATGGCGGTAAATTTAATGAAGAACAAATAAAAACTGAATTTTTGAATTATTTAATTTTAAAAAAGTAATTACTTGTAATTAATTTTAGTGATAAAGTTAAACTTGCCGAAAATTATGGTCTTATTGCATTTTATCATACCATAGTATTGCTGTATTTAAGCCACAGCCACAGGATGTTGGCAAAATAAAATCAGGAGCACTTTCTGCAATCTACCAGCAAACAGATATGTGCCAGTTAAATCAACTTAAAAACAAAACGATCTGGTCTTTGTTAAAGATATATTGAAGATGAAAATCAATAAAAAAAACTTGTAGATTCCGAAAATCCTGAAGAGTAGGAAAATTAAAAAAAAATAAAAAAATGGAACATTTAAAAATTGCTAGCGACAATTATGTCGCATTCACGTTCTTCATCGGAACTATGGCCATGATGGCCGCCTCTGTATTCTTCTTTTTTGAGCTAAACAACACATCTCAAAAATGGAGAACTTCGTTACTTGTATCGGGATTAATAACCTTTATTGCAGCAGTGCATTACTACTACATGAGAGGTTACAATCTTGAAACAGGAGAATCTCCAACTTTTTTCCGCTACGTGGATTGGATACTTACTGTACCACTTATGTGTGTTGAGTTCTATCTGATTACCAAAAAAGCGGGAGCAAAAATTTCACTTTTATGGAAGCTGATTTTTGCCTCATTGGTAATGCTAATAACAGGTTATTTTGGAGAAACAATCGACCGTAGCAATAGTGTTCTGTTCGGAGTTATTTCTGGAGCTGCCTACTTCTACATTGTCTATTTAATTTGGTTTGGTGAAGTTGCCAAATTGGCTCAGACAGCAGGTCCTCAGGTTGCTAAAGCTACAAGAGTTTTGGCTTGGTTCGTATTGGTTGGTTGGGCGATTTATCCATTGGGTTATATTTTAGGCACACCAGGAGGATTATTCGGAATTCAGTTAGTTTCCGACCCAACTGCTGCCGCTCATTCCATGGATATTGTCTACAACATTGCAGATGCTATTAATAAAATTGGTTTTGGCTTAGTAATCTATTCACTCTCAAGAACAGATAAATAATTAACCCAGCGTTCCTTTTCATTCGAAACGTTAAATTGACCAAGTCTATTATCTATATTTAAAAGCAGACAAATACAGGTTAAGGATGGTATCACTTGATGAGTTTGGAGCAGAAAGAGCTGAAGAATTAGCTTATGTTAATTCTTTAGCTTTTTATTAATCATACTCTGTAAATTATATTTAACAATAAAACTTTTTTTATCTAAATTCGTTGCTTACATATTTCCACATGAAATTATATCAAATTACTGAATTAGAACAATTAACTGGTATAAAAGCACATACCATAAGAATATGGGAGAAGCGCTATAATTTAATTGAGCCTGTCCGCACAATTACTAACTACAGAAGATATAGCGATGACCAAGTAAAAAAACTATTAAATGTTTCTACACTTTTATCAAACGGATATAAAATTTCGAAAATAGCGGGTTTTAGTGATAAAGACTTTTATTTGAAAATTATAGAAGCAAAGTCAACTAAAACGGAAGATGTAATTTGTGCAACATTTATTAATGATTTGCTTAGCGCAATGATAGATTTTGACGAACAGGCATTTGAAAAAATATACTCGGCAGTTATAAAACGTTTTGGACTTTTTGAAACCGTGTTAAAAGTATTATATCCTTTATTGAATAAAATTGGATTGTTTTGGTTAATAAATGATGTTATCCCTGCACAGGAACATTTCGCATCCTGTTTAATCAAACGTAAAATTATAACAGCAACCGACGCATTACCTTTTGCGAAAAGTAGGAAAAAGAAATTTCTATTGTTACTGGTTCCAGGAGAAATGCACGATATAAGTCTTTTATTTGCAAATTATATGATTCGCTCTAAAG
>CAMBDK010000120.1 GCA_945865315.1 Chitinophaga pinensis
AAAAATAGACATTTTTATTAATTTCATTTAATTTAGCTTCGAAATCGCCAACTTTTTGTAGCTGTAAAAAATCTGTTATGCGGCATCTGAACGGAGATTTTTGCCCCCTCGACTGGAGATGGCTATCAGTTGGCTTTAAATAATTTAGCTTTATCCTTGCTAACTTTAATTAAATTGACCCAAAAAAATTAATCAAAAAAATCATTTTTTATTTATGGCAAAAAAAAAATTAAGCTCGGTATTAATTATTACTACATTATTGCTGTTGAGTTCTTGCAAAAAAGACTCTGAGCTCCCTCCTATTGATGAAAGCGTTGATTTAGACGGCTACATAATTAATGATTCTTCTTTAATTAATCCTGCTTCATTTTTGCTTTCAGCAGCAATTAAAAATCCAACAGCATTAGATTTAGATAAACCTGTAATAATTACAGTACACGGTTTTACTGCAAGTAATTTTGAGTGGACAGAATTCAGAGATTGGGCAAAAAGCAAAACTGATTTTTACACTTCTATGGTTTTACTTGGTGGGCACGGCAGAAATTATAGCGAATTTAAAGCTTCCACTTGGCAAAACTGGCAAGCACCAATTATTGATGAATACAATGCGTTAAGACAATTGGGATACAAAAAAATAAATTTCATAGCATCTTCAACCGGTTGCCCATTGGTATTAGAAATGTTAAGTTCAGATAAAATTTCAACGGATGTTTTAAAGCATATATTTTTTATCGACCCAATTGTTTTACCATCTAACAAACTACTTTCACTTATTCCTGCAATTGGCAGCTTAGTTGGCTATTCCGAAACAACATTAGAACCCGGAGAAAATGGTTATTGGTACAAATACCGTCCGCAGCACGCATTAAAAGAACTTGAAAAATTTATCAGGCAGGAAAGAAAAAAACTTGAAAAAGGAATTGTACTCCCCGCAGGAGTTACCCTTAAAGTATTTAAATCCGAAAGAGATGGTTCCGCAGATCCAACCAGCGCTGTGCTTTTATCTAAAGGGATTAAACTAAATGACGGAACTAAAATAGAAATTGAAATGATAAATTCAGATTTGCATGTTTTTACCCGACTGCACGGAAGAAAAACTATTACTGCAGAAAATAAAGCGCTTCAATTAATAACATTTGAAGAAGTATACAAATCATTATAAATTATAATTATGTACAAAAAATATTTTATTTTACTGAGCATAATTTTATTTGCCCTGTCAAATAAATCTATTGCAGGAACAGAAAAAGATTCTGTTTCAAAATCAAAACAATCATTTGCGCTGGGTTTACGTTTTCAAAAAGCCGGTGGCTTTTATTGGTCAAACGGAATCACTGCTGAATATTTCAATAAAAAAATCTGGAAAAATAAAATGAGTATTGGATTTAATTTTGTTTCTTCTAAAATGGGCACTGCACTTGGTTCGAATGCAATTTCTTTTTTTGAAGCCGATCTTTCGGCAACAAAGTATTTTCGCAACTCAAAAAACTTAAAGCCATTACTTAGATTAAATGCCGGTTATGCTCGTGCCAATTTTGGTTCAGAAGTTTTTAAAAACATACCTAATCAATCAATGCTTTTATCTCTAGAAACAGGAGCTTCCTATGAATTTAAATTTCCTTTAAAAATAGCATTGAGCGGCGGGGTTAATTTTATCAGCGGAAACGGAATAAGTGGATTGGGAACTATTTTTCCAGTATATGCTCAGTTTTCAATGTTATTAAAATTATCAGATTTTAAAAAATAAAAATGGCCTAAATCTCCAAAACTAATCCTTATCGTTCTTCATTTTACTTGCTTCATTTTTTTATCATTTCTGCCCAATCTTTCTTTTTTGAAAATACATTATAAGCTTTACAAAACTGACCTTAGCGGAAACCCTATGACGATAATGCAATAAATACCTAATAAATATGGATAGACGACATTTTATAAAACGATCAACATTACTTTCAATCGGTGGAATGTTAATACCTTCAACATTTCTATCTGCTTGCCGAAAAGAAAACTTATTTGAAGATATAAACTATGAGGGTAAAATTATAATTATTGGTGCAGGTGCAGCCGGTTTATATGCCGCCTATATTTTAAAATCTAAAGGTATTAATTTTCAAATTTTAGAAGCATCAGCAAATTATGGCGGACGACTCGGTAAACTCACCGGGTTTGCCAATTTCCCTATCGACCTTGGTGCTCAATGGCTACATGGGAAAAATAATATTTTGGGCGACTTGATTAAAAAGTCAAACACTAAAATAACTTTAGACGATAGTGGTACAAAATATTGGTTCAATAATCAATTGGTAAATTCTTTACCCCAAGATACTAATATTTTTGAAGGCGATGATTTACCCGATATTTCATACAAAGATTACGCTTTGCAAAAAGGATTAGGCGATGAATACAAATACATTGTTGAAAATATTGCAGGCGACCAAGGTGCTGCGGCTTCTCGACTTTCCGTATTTGGCAATAATGTAGACGAAGAAAATTGGAACTCTGGTGATGATGATTTTAAATTTCAAGAAACTTTCTTTGATTTAATTGAAAATCAAATTGCAAGTAAGGTAAAAGATAAAATCTTACTTAATACAATTGTTTCCAAAATTGATTATTCGCAGTCGGAAATTATAATAACAGATAGCCATAACAATATATACAGTGCAGGGAAAGTTATTATAACCGTTCCTATTCCTGTTCTTAAATCGGGAGACATTCAATTTATTCCTGCATTACCAAATGAAAAAACAACTGCATTTTCAAAAATAGGGATGGATGGAGGAATGAAAGTTTTTCTAAAATTTAGTAATAAGTTTTTTGACCAAAATATAATTGGTGGACCAATTTGTGCTGCTTATGCAGATGAAAGTATTGGTAAGGCACAAAACGACAATGTTTTACTTGCTTTTATTATGGGCGAACAAGAAGAGTATTTAACAGCCTTAGGAAGTGATGCAGCCATTACAACAGCTTTACTTCAAGAATTAGACGTGATGTATAACGGACAAGCAACGGCATCATTTATTGCTTCTCACGTTCAAAACTGGACAACTAACCCTTTCGTTAAAGGAGCTTATTCTTACAGCACTATTGGTATGGGAGACGCTAGAAAAATTTCATCTCAGTCAATAAACAAAAAACTATATTTTGCTGGTGAAGCAATGAATACAAACGGACACCATCAAACTGTTCACGGTGCCCTAGAAACAGGTTATAGAGAAGTTATCAATATATTAAACGACATTAAAAAATGAGATTAGAAATATTAAGTATTTTGCTTTTTGCTTATAGCATTGCATCGGCTCAAGAATTTAAAGCCGATGTTTCTTACAAATACATGTATTCAAATCAATGGGACAAAACTATCCAAACATACAATTTTAGCCGTCCTTTCCTAAAAGAAAATCAACCACTTCTTATGAATGGATTAAACACTTCTGTTTCATATATTTTCAAAAATGAGAAAAACCTTAAACATGGAATAAACTTATCCTATTCCTATTTCAGAAGTGCAGCAGAAAATGAAAATTTCAATAATACACTTAATCTGCATTTTGTAAATATAGGATACATTCTTCTTTACGAAAACACTGAAAAATGGAAAGGGCTTTATTCGGAATTGATAATTTCAGCCACATCAAGCGGACTGTTTAGAAATATAAACGGAGAACCTTTTGAATATGATGAAACAAAATCAAAAGCTTTTGGTATAGGTGGGGATATACTTTTGAAATTTGGCTATTATTTAAAATTGAAAAACAAAAGTTTTTTATCTCCATTTTTATCTATTGGATACACACCCTATTTATATTCAACAAATAGCGAAGCTGTAATTAACCAAACCAAAGGGCTTACAAGTAAAAATTGGACAGGTATACTAACGACACAAATCGGCTTGAACTTCAAAATTAGGAAGCAAACCAAATAACTGAAATCAAAATCACCTACAGTATAAAGTCATCCGCCAACAGCACCTACAAAAAATTGTCGGTATGGGGTTTAAATGATTTGTTGCGCTTCTTATTCACCAACTTCTTTTAGATTCAAATCGTTATGCTTCATTGTAAAAACGATAGCGTAAATATAAACGACACTGACAAAAAAATGCGTATTATTACAAAACAACAATTTTAAAAAAACTAAATTCAAGTAACAAACAATTAAAAACAAAAAAGTTAAACTCAGTGTTTTGAAGTTAGGCCTGTGATTAACAGCTCAAGCACAAAAAGCAACCACCGCCAAAGACAGTGATGCTTAGGGTAGCGTAGGAAATGCTGCTTATTCTTTAAGGTAAATTGTTTATACCACCAATACTGGTTCAAACGTTTTGGTAGCAGATGGTACGCAGCAACCTTGAGGGTTTTATATTGAGTTAGGTATAGATAAGCATTCTATTAATTTGGAATTAGTTGTATACCCCAACCCAACAAATATTTATTTAACTCTTAATTTAGGCAAAGATGGCCTATTAACTTTCATCTTTACGACATCAGAGGAAAATTAATTAAAAGCAAAAAAAATAATAAGCAGCTACGAAACTATCAATTTGAAAAATTTTGCCATTACCAATAAATTTAAAAAAGTAAGCAACAATAATAACGAAGTAACAACATTTAAAATCATTAAAAACTAAAAATTATGAAAACAAAAAAATATTCAATCTTAGCAGGACTTTTATTAACGGCAAGTGTATTTGCCCAAGCTCCACAAAAAATGAGTTACCAAGCTGTAATTCGCAGCATTAACAATGCACTGTTAACCTCAACATCCGTTGGTATGAAAATAAGTATTTTACAGGGCTCATCAACCGGAACTTCTGTATATGTAGAAACGCAAACACCAAGCACCAATGCTAATGGTTTAGTAAGTTTAGAAATTGGAACAGGTACAGTTATCACGGGCACATTTGCTACTATTAATTGGGCTGCAGGACCTTATTTTATTAAAACAGAAACCGACCCAACTGGCGGAACCTCTTATACCATTGCTGGTACAAAGGAATTAATAAGTGTGCCTTATGCTTTGTTTAGTGCAAATGGAGGTGTTGGCGGTTTTACACACTACCTTGGCGAAGCATTTAATGGTGGAATAATTTATTACTTATACAAAGGTAGCGATGGTTTAGAGCACGGGCTTATAGTAGCACTTACCGCAAGTACTGCTGCTTGGCAAACATCAAGTACATTAGTAAATGCTAACCTTACCGAAGATGGCGCTTATAATACAGTTTTAATGACTGGTAGCCCAGCGGCAACTTATATTGCCTCATTAGGTGCAGGGTGGTACTTACCAAGTATTGACGAGTTAGGATTATTGTATTACAACCGCTACAGTACCCAAAAAGGCTTGCGAGCAGGTGGTAACACTTTATTATCAAGTTTAGCTTACTATTGGAGCAGTACAGAGTATAATGCTTCCAGTGGCTTCTACTTCAACTTCTCCAGCGGATACGCTTACTACGATCCTAAGGCAGCTACTTACACAGTTCGTGGAGTTAGAGCTTTTTAATAATTTATCTATTTAACAATTTTACGAATAAAACGAAGCTGTCATTTTTTAAAGAATTATAGCATTATGCTATATTTTAATAGTTTTTTAAAGAGGTGTTTAAGTTAACACTCATATTGTTTGAGGTTATAAAAAACTTCCCCAAAAACCCAGGTAACCCAAATAGTATTATAATATTTATTTATGGCGGCACTCATTGATTTCAATAAAATCGTTCCTACTTAATGCTGTATATTTACGTTATTTAATTTTAAAAATTCTAATTTAAAAACGAATTTCTAAACTAGCAGCAGAATGAACATGTTCGCAAGAAACAAAAAAATAAAAAATATTTTTATACTTTCTTTCATTTTCTTAATGCCTTTATTTAGTAAATCTCAAAATATAGGCTTGGGAGCAGATGCGATTTACAATTTTCAAACTGAAAGTGTGGGTGCAGGTGTAAGGCTTAATATTTTCCCTAATAGCAGACTAAGTTTCGTACCTCAATTTACTTATTATTTTGCATTCAATAAAGTAAATGAATATTTTCTTGGATTAGGTTTGGAATATAAATTTATTAGAAGAGAAAAAATTAATTTTTATGTTATTGCTCATGGAGCTTATAATAATTGGCTGAATTACGAAGCTTCAGCAATGGAAGGTGCTAAACCTAATAACTGGAATTTTGATGGAGGTATTGGCATTAGCACCAACACCTGTCTTCGTCCGTTTTTAGAATACAGATATAATCTTAAATTTATGGAAACACATTTACGTTTAGGAATACTTTATATAATTGGTTGCAGAAAAGGTGGAGGCAATAGGGGCAAAAGATGTGATGCCTATAATACAAGCTAATTTGATTATTGGTTAATATGCTTTTAAAATAAATTTAATATCATACCCAACCTTATTTTTTTTATTACGTTTATGCTATTAATAGGGAACAATGCACAAACCTGAAAAAACTATGATTATGAAAACAGAAAATCCACTAATATATATTCTGGTAGCCGCTACCATCCTTGTAATTTATACTGCCTGTAAAAAGGACAGAATAGAAGAAAGAGTATTGAATACGTATGAATCACCTAATAATTATTTAGACTCGAAAAAGGAAGCCGAGCAGGAATTTGAAATCACTTCTGATTCCTCCAGTGGTCCAATTATAGGAAACCAGGGGACCCATATCTGGGGTGGCAGAACCTGTTTAATGTATCCTAACGGAGATTCAGTTACTCTGCCTTTTACAGTAAAATTAGTGGAGCTGTATACACCCAAACAAATGATTTATTACCAGATGCCTACTGTAGCTTCAGATACTATTTTAGAAACGGATGGAGAAATAAGACTAAGAGCATTTAAAAATGGAACTGAATTACTTCTTAAACCGGGCTGTTCTTGGTCGATAAAAATGCCAAATACTACTCCCGAAAATTACATGCGTATTTTTTATGGTTTTCAAACTGCCAATTATGTTAACTGGACTGATAACCCTGCATCACTTGGTGTTACCACTAGCTTCTCCCCTATTTTTGCAACTACTACAGATGGCTATTTGGCTTCCATAGTAAAATTAGGTTGGATAAACTGCGATTTTAAACAAGGAGGCAGCACTAATTATCAACTTACATTTGCCTCTTCAACTGATAACCTAACCAATGTAGCTATTTTTATTTATTTCCCAGCTACCAAAACAGTGATGCAGGTTTATAATATGGCCTCGGGATCTATACCGACCGGCGCCGCTGTTAAAATAGTGGCAATAGCTGTAAATACTAGCGGTCAGTTATTTAGTTATTATCACAACCTTACTGTAAGTGCTACTGCACAGCTAGAGGTAACGATGACTGCTACAACTGATCCAGCTATTGAAGCTTTACTAAACAGCTTATAAAAAATTGAAATAAAAATAAAAAACGGAGGCTTTTGAAAAAAAGTTTCCGTTTTTTATTTTCGGTATTGTAACATGTGAGCTAAGAAGTTCGAAGGTAAAAGTAATTGTCAAAATAATACTATTGTCCAACTTTAACGAAAAAAAATCAACTGGTTTGGGTTTGCATTATCTAACTTTTGTAATTCTATTTCTTAAAACCCTTGTTTTATATGTATTTACTCAAAACATAAACACTTAATTTTGTAATAAAGTGTAGTTTGAATCATTGCACAAATGTGTGCAAAGAGAATAACAGGGAGGACGACAAATATGTCGGGTTATGAAAATATTTTGTTTTGAGTTAGTTATAAAATCTTTTATAGCTTTCCATTTATTTTTTGTATTTATTTACTAAATCATCAATCGTTGCTGGTTTAGGGGGAGGGATTAGAGTTTTATTTTCCAATAAAGTTTTTATTTTATGATTTAAAGAGTTTACTAATGAATGGACAGAATCGAAAGTTGCAACTTGTAAGAATTTATGTAAGTATTTGGTTTCTTCTGTAGAATGCTTTTTTATAATTGAACACCTATGCAGTCCTTCGTTTCTGATTTTATTTAGGTTTTCAATATTTATGCTTTCTAGCATTTCCTCTTGGTTGTAATTGACTTTTGTAAAGCAAAATATTTTAACAGCAATTCTAATATCGCCAACACTACGTTCTTTATTATTTCTTCTGAAAGTACTTTCCTTTACATTCTCAAGATGGGAAAGCAAATCATTAATATTAGGGTAAATTTCAAAAAAATAATAGTTAATTAAATTTTCAATTTGATAGAAGGCATTAATACTAAAATCATAAATGCGTTTCATTTCATCTTTTTCATCCATATTATATCGAACATTTTCCATCCTTAAATTATCTAATTCAAGACGAGTTTTAAGTAGATTATGTTTAATGTAATTATAATTAATACTACATTCAGGATTGATGGCTAAATACTTTGAAATTTTTTCAGTCTCTCTTTTAATTTCTAACAAATTTGAATTTTCAGATGGCTTTTTGGCAGTAGAATCTATAGTTTTTAACAGTTCGATTTTGAACCAGTCATTTTCGGGGACTTCGGAAATTTCTTGAATGAATTTCAAAAGTTTAATTAGATTCTCTTTGTTTTGATTCATTATATTCTGCTTTATAAAAAGTCATTGCTTTATCAAGCCCTTCTTTAATAATTATTTCTAGAACTCTTTCCAAATGAGTTTTTTTGTTTATTGCTTTATTCTGTACACCTGCCAAAATATCAAACCTGTCTTTTAACTTTTTATACATATTGTTTTCTGAACCTTTCACCATTTGCAAGTAATACAACTTACCTGCAATAACATTAGTCATATTTGGGTTTCCTTTTTTTGTGTGTCCTTTGTCTTCGTGGTATTTAAAAAGAAACATTTCATTTGCTTTTTCGTAACCAAGCTTTTCCCAACGGTACAAATATAGTCTAAGTTGTTTAATATAGTGCTGTTGAACATTTACTTTTTCATTTACTATTAAGCCAGTTACTTCCTGCTTATAACCTTGTTTTTGCAAACGTGTTTTTGATTCTTTAATTGTAAAATTTTGTACTGCGACAATACGGTGGAGTTCTTTTATAAAATCGCTTTCTTTTTGAAATACATTGTGCATTGAGCTGAATGTAATATCATCGGCATAACGGGAGTATTTTAAACCAAATCTTTTTGCAACTGCTGATAAATAAAAATCTAACTGCTGGCAAATAATGTTGGTAAGGGTTGGTGAGGTAGGTGCACCCTGTGGTAAAACATTCTTTTTAATTTTTACCCATTCATTGTTTTCATTTAATCTCTCTACTTCCATTTCTGCACAGCAGAGGGCAGAAATCATATTGTTAATTAAAAAGCGATTTCTCTTTTTAAAATTTTCAATTAATCCATTTAGATTACCCGATAGAAATATCTCCCAATCTTGTTCTTCATAAGGAATAATTTGGTATTCCTTCAACCGTTGAACTACTTTATTAAATCCATCCTGTGTGGTGGATTCCGCAATACGTTTAATATCTTCTTTTTTATAGGATTCTTTAGAATTGCTTTTGTTAATAAATTCCAGAACCTCATCTTTGCTATATTTCGTTAATGGAAGTTGCAACGCGCTTTCTAGAGGTTTCTTTAAATTAAATGGAGGCATCTGTAATCGTTTCCATACTCTTGGTTGGTCAATGCTTGGAAAAAAGTCTTTTAAGTCAATGTTGTAAACATAGATACTTCCAATATGTACTCTTGCATTATCTACTATTGATTTTTCGGGAACAAAGCCATTTGCTGCTTTATGTTGGTGTTTTTCATACACTACTTGCAAAATAAGATTAATACATTTCTGAATAGATTTAAGTCCTTTTGTCGGGGCATTTATAATTCTTTCCTGTCCTGATTTTTTCTTTATAGTAAATTGAGTATAACGTTTTTTGTTGGATTTGGAATTGATATAATAATTGATTTGCCTTAATTCAAATGGAAATGCTTTTTCACCATACACCAATTTCTTAGCATAATTCAAAAGACTTAAAAAGTCTTCTTTACTTTCCATTTTACTGAAAGCATCAATAATGTATTTCTTATACTCTTCCTGTGTTTTCATTTTTTTATAAAAAGTTCCTGAATGCCTGTTTTTTGTTTTCTTTGTTT
>CAMBDK010000121.1 GCA_945865315.1 Chitinophaga pinensis
ACCTATTCCTGGAGCCCTAGTTCTGAACTTTCTAGTTCCACAGTAGCGAACCCCACTGCACTATGTACCGGTTCCACTACTACTTATACTGTTACTGCTAACGATGGTAATAGCTGCAGTGCTACAAGCACTGTGGTGGTTACTAGAAACCTTAGCGCCAGTGCGGGACCAAATTTAGCCGGAACCGGATCTATTGGAGGTTCTCCAACCGCTTCAGGTGGCCAAACCGCCTATACCTATTTGTGGAGTCCTACTACTAATCTTTCCAGCTCAACAATAGCAAATCCAACTGTTACAAGTGGTTGCTCTTCTGGAACATATACTGTAACGGTAACTGATGCAAATACCTGTACAAAAACGAGTACAGTTGTTTTGTCCGCTTTAACACCTTCACAAGTGGCATATACCACTCCTGGTACATTTTCCTGGACATGTCCTAACGGTGTAACCTCCGTTTGTATAGTTGCTGTTGGAGGAGGTGGTGGTGGTGGCTATCAATGGTCAAGCGGTGGCGGTGGAGGTGGTGGCCTTGGTTGGAAAAATAATATTGCTGTTACCCCCGGTACTTCTTACACAGTTGTTGTTGGTGTAGGTGGTTCTGCAAATATTGCAAATGCCTATCAGAGTGGTACAGAAGGCGGAAATTCCTATTTTATATCCTTAGCTACAGTGGCTGGTTATGGCTGTGGACGAGGAGGTACTTTAGGAAATACAACTGTATCTCCTGGTTATGGGGGAGGTTATAATGGCGATGGGGGCGGATCCGGTGGACATGGTGCTATTGGTGGATCTTGGCATCATGGTGGAGCCGGTGCTGGGGGATATGCTGGGAACGGTGGTAGTGCATATTCAGGCACCGAAGGTGCAGGTGGAGCAGGTACATATGGCGGATATTATTCTTCGACTTATGGTGTGAGTGCAGGCGGAGGTGTTGGATTAAAAGGTCAAGGAACCAGTGGTTCAGCTCGGTACACTCCATGGCAAGGTTATAGCGGCACCTACGGTGGAGGGCAAGAAGGTTCTGGCGGTGCCAGAGGAATGTATGGAGAGAATCCCTGGTCAGGTATGAATGAATGTGGAGGCACTAGATGTATTGCTGGTGGAGCTTGTGGTGGTGGTGGTGGTGGTTCTGGTACATCTTATGGCGGTGGACCTGGCGGTGCTGGTGGGGTTCGAATCATTTGGGGGTGTAATCGATCATTTCCAACAACAAATACAGGAGATCTTTAATACCTAATGCCACCTGCTGGTCTATATTTGCAATCCAAGTTGAAGATATTGGGATTTATAATCCCATAAAATAACCCATCTCCACAGATTTCAATAATTGAACAAAAAAAGCTAAAATGGATATCCTATACCAATATTAAAAGCTAAAAAGCTATATTTCTTTTCATTATCAACCTCATATTTTTTTTTCCATGCCGATTTAAATAAATTATTTATAACCCAGCGTTTATCTTCAGCAAATTGAGGGTCCCGTATTTTCAAACCAATATCAAGTCTGATAATAATAAAATTAAAATCGGCACGTATTCCAAAGCCCCCTCCAATAGCAATTTCTTTATAAAATCTGTTCAATTGAAAGTCGCCACCTAAGCGCTTTTCATCTGGCTGTCGTAACCACGTGTTACCAGCATCAATAAAAAAAGCGCCATTAATAATTCTAAATAATTTGAGTCGGTATTCAATATTAGCTTCTAACTGTCCATCACCAAACTGATCGGAGGAGAATATTTTATTGGTATAGGAACCAGGACCAAGTGTACGCGACTGCCAGGAACGAATACCATTAGCGCCACCACTAAAAAAGCTACGTTCGAAGGGCAATACCGGGAAATTTTTTAATGGCACCCCTATTCCGGCAACAAAACGAAAAACTATTTTATTAATTTCACTAGTATTAATATAAAACCTATAATCAGCATCCATCCGCACATATTGAGCATATCTAATACCTATAATTTTATAATGCTCATTTGTATAAACCTTAATGGTGTTTGGCGATAAACTATTTGTTAAATCGGAGAAAGCTCTCAAAAGATTACCCGATGATTCTACATTTATTTTCAGGAAAGAAAAATTTTCTTTTCTCATAATATCCTGTTCATCATATGTAAATGAATAGGTTGTACTGGAGGTTAAATGGGGATTGAAACTATTTATGATAAATCTATTTTGAACTTTATTAATCAAATAATCTTGAAATTCATCCTTTAGGTCCACATCTACATAGTCAATAACAATAGGATTGATGGTATGTCGTTTTTTTACAGTTTCTCTCCAGGTGTATCCCAATGAAAAATTAGATATGGTACGGGTATAATCAGGCCTGCGCTGAAAATTAAAGAAACTAGTAAAAACAGTTTTAGGATTTGAGTTGACAGAAGGATTTACCTTAAAAGGCAATAAAAAACGAGGTATGTTAATTTTCATTTCAGGACCAAATTCCATGGTATTAAATAAATTTACAGGCTTATTAATATCATTTACATTGGTTTCGTCCTTGAATGTGCGTTGCGCCTCAATACCGCCTTTCAAACTTAGTTCGAGTATTTCGGCACCATGAAATAAGTTACGATTTTGGAAAACGAAACTACTGGAAATACCTAAATTCCCCGACCTGTTAGTTCCCTCCGTTTCCACTGAAAAAGATTGTTTAAAAACAGGAGTCAGCTGTATGTAACAATCAATAGAATTACTATCCTTTGGTGTAAAAAAAATATTTATAGTCTTAAAAGCTTTAAGCTCCGATAGTCTTTTATAAGTAGTTTCTACATTTTGTAATTGATAAAAATCGTTTTTATGAATTAATATATTATTAAGTAATACTTTATTTTTATACTGTAATTTAGAGGAGCATAGAATAATAAAATCATTAACAAAACCGGTATCTTTGGGTTCCAAATCTAATTGTTTAGATACAAAATCGGGTTGAATGTAAATTGCATTAATACGAAATTGTTTATGAGGTGATTCTACAATAGAATCAGCATATACTTTATGTTTTTCAGCATAATTTTTTATGCTCATTGTAATATTTACCATTTTAGTTTTTCTTGCAGCATCGTTAATGCTTGTGTCCACCTCAAAATAAATATAATCTTTAGTAAATAAATAATAGCCCTTATTATTTAAAAAATTGGCAATGCGGTCTCTCTCTGCATGAATTTTATCAGCATCATAATTATCTCCATTCTTAATAATGCTATGGATGGAATCTCTTAAAATAAAATTTTCAAGCTGCCCGTCCTCAATTTTATATTTCAGTCGATTTATGGTAAAGGGCTCGGAAGTTTTAATCTTATAATAAACATTTGCTTTTTTCCTATGCTTAAAATAGTAAACCGAATCATAAGCGGCACCATTAAAATAACCTTTGTTATTAAGCAATAGTTTAATTTGTTTTGTAGTTTTTTGCACCAGAAAAGTATCCATTATTACAGGAGGCTCCCCTTTATTTACAAGCCATTCGCCAATTAATGAACTTTTATTTTTTTTTATTTTTTTTCTTCTTGCAAGTCGTTTAACATTTAAAGTTTCGCGCTTTTTATTAAGTAGTGTTCGCTTTCGTATTATTCTGTCCTCGTTTGCCATATTATGCAGCCAAAGATGAAAACTAAAAAAAACTAAAATTTTGCGGTTAGGTTTTTGTTTGATATAATTCTCAATTTCCTTCTCATCTAATTTATAGTTTTTATTAACAATATAATTTTTATGAAGCAGAAATTCCCCATCTAATAACTTTCGCGATGGATTGCAGGCGCTAAAAAGCAAAGGCATTATAGCAATTAGAAGAAACTTTATTTTAGTAGATAAATTGATAATTAAAATTTTATAATTAATAATTAGAAATAAAAATTTTGCTGTTATTTTTTTTCAGTGCGACAATAAAAAAATTAACATCAATAAATATATGAATATTGTTTAAAACATAAACTTTTTATGAGAAAAAGAAAAAAAACAAAAAAAAGATTACTCACTTTGGCCAAAGCATACATTTTTTGTTCAATGGTTCGGAAGCTTTTTCAAGTAGGGACTAAAGTACCTGAATTCATTTGCTTTCACTATAAGCCCAGCCTTAAGACTGGGCTTAATAAAATGCATGATATTATAGGGCTTCAGCCCTGACTGCTATAAAAGTACCGAACCATTGTTGTTAATAAAACCATTAAATGCCTCTTTCCGCTGATAATTTTCTTTTTCAACACCTACCCTACCCTATCTAATTTATTCTAGGTACTTCTACTCTAAAAATAAAATAAATGTTATTTTAATAGTTAGATTAAAAAACCTATACGCTTGCTAAATTACTACATTTACCGAAATAAAAATTGATAAAAAACATGATATCAAAAAATCAATTAAAGTTTGTTAACTCACTGAAGCAAAAAAAAAACAGAGAGGAGCATAATTTATTTATTGCTGAAGGAACGAAGATTATTTCGGAACTATTACAATCAAGAATAAAAATAAAACAACTTTTTGCAACAAAAGATTTTTTTTCACAATACGAAGAGCAAGGGGAGATGGAAATTTTTATTAAAAACAGTATCGACTGTTTTGAAATAAAAACAAATGAACTGGAACGACTGTCATCACAGGTAACAGCAAGTAATGCCCTTGCAGTATGTGAAATCCCCGAATATAATTTAAACAAATTTGAATTAAAGGATAAATTAACACTCGTACTGGATACAATAAACGATCCTGGTAATTTAGGAACAATTATCCGCATTGCAGATTGGTTTGGTATAGAAACCATACTATGCAGCAATAATACTGTAGATGCTTATAACCCAAAAGTAATTCAGGCAACAATGGGGTCTATTGCCCGGATAAGTTTGCATTATATTAATTTAATTGATTTTTTAGAAGAGTTAAAAGCTGATAAAATTAATTTACCTGTTTATGGTGCATTAATGGAAGGCGATCCTATTTATAATACACAATTAACTAAAAGCGGATTAATTATTATAGGCAACGAATCGAAGGGGATTTCGACCGATTTAAGACCTTTTATAACACATGATCTAAATATACCTTCATTCTCTCATTTTAAATCATCAGAAGGCAAACCTGAGTCATTAAATGCTGCTATTGCATGCTCAATTATATGTTCTGAATTTAGGAGAAGGAGTTAAATCTACTATTTTTGCCTCAATACCGTGTAATTCATGATACAATTTCTAGGTTTCTGAAATAGAAAACCTGCCTTTGCTCCAAACCTTAACAGCCTTTGAAAATAGGTTTACGTTTATTCAAAAAAGCATCTACCCCCTCCTTATAATCATAAGATAATGCTGCCTGAACTTGCATTTCAGCCTCACATTCAAGTTGTTGCGACAAGGTATTGTTCATTGATTTATTTAACATGCGCTTAGTTAAACCAATTGCTCCAGTAGGCATTTTGGAAAGTGTTATTGCTATTTCCATGGCCTCTTCTTGTAATTTATCATCCGCCACTACTTTATAAATCATTCCCATTTTTTCTGCCTCTTCAGCAGTAACTTTATCACCCAACATCATTAAAGCAGCCGCTTTACCAAAACCTATTATTCGTGGTAAAAAAAAAGTCCCACCATTGTCGGGCACCAATCCTATTTTACTGAAAGCTTGGATGAAGGAAGCCGATTGGCCAGCAATAATTATATCACAAGCTAGCGCAATATTTGCGCCTGCTCCAGCAGCAACACCATTAACTGCACAAACAACAGGTTTTTCAAGAGCACGTAATTTTAGTACAATGGGATTATAATGTTCCCGAACAATCCTTTCAATTCCCGGGCCGCTTATATCTATTGCTTCAGCAAGATCCTGCCCTGCACAAAAGGCTTTTCCTTCACCAGTTAAAAAAACGGCACGAATGGTATCGTCTTTTGCGGCTAAATCTAATTCCGCTTGCAATAGTAAAGCCATCTCCCTATTAAAGCTGTTAAATTTATCGGGACGGTTAAGTATTATTTTATAAACATTACCCTCCATTGCTGTTCTAATAAAAGTTGACATAAATTAATGATTTAAAAATTTAGAATTTTTCATTAATTATTATTTATTAATAATTAATTTATTAGTATAATTAATTGTTTCTGAATGGATATTTATATAATAGATTCCATTGGGCTGAGAAGATAAATCAACCTGCTGCATTCCGGCAACAGAAAGGTTTAACTTTTTTTGTAAAACAAGCTGCCCCAAAACATTTGTTATCTCTATTATTATAGTTTCCGGAACAGGCAATGCCACATTTATATTGATATTCCCATCACTTGGATTGGGAAATATCTGGAAAGCATTATTTTTTTCTGAAAAATTTACAGCTGTTGAACTTGTAATGTTGATATCGTCAACATAAAGATTATTTTCATAGTCAGAAGTAGCTTTCCAACGAAAAAGAACATTGTCATAAGATAAATATGCTCCTAAATTTATCGTTTCGAGTCGCCAATTGTTTGCAGCAGGTGTAAAGGCACTGGTAGAGAAGGATGGAGTAATAGTTGTGAGCAGCGTACTATATTTAAAGTAAAGATTATTCCAGGATTTTCCACAATCGGTTGAAATATCTACTCTAAGCGTATCTGACCAGTTTGGAGGAGAAAGGCTAGGATTGGAAAGCATTCGGTATGCCACCTGAAATGTAAGCTGAGGATTATTAAGGGATGTCAAGTTAAGCCTTGGAGATTGCAAAATATCTACACAGCCATTACAAGTATAATTAATGCTATTAAACCACATGGATGCTAAACCTGTTTTTGCAGCACCTGTTGTCCTTGCCCATGTTACTAATGAATCAGGATTATCAATTGTCCATCCTGCAGGCGGAAAAGTAGCCGCTTCAAAACCTTCAATCAGCGGTAGTGTTTGTCCTGGAAGTACCACATTAAAAGTGCTGCTGGAACTATCATTTCCTATGTTACCATCCGCTAATCCATTGGGAAGTATTGTAAAACAATTAAATGTATGTGCGCCAACACTAGTAACAATAGAACTAAGCAGAATTGTGGAGGATGACAATGAAGTTAAATTCCCTGACCAGTTATATGTTTGAATAGGACCTGCATCAATTTGATAGTTCAAAACAAAGGAAGTAAGATTATTATTCCCCCTATTTCGGATCAATATCTCGGGATCAAAAGTAGTAAAGCAGGTTATACCATTAGGATTTATAATAGATAATACCTGAGCATCATTTTCAACAAAACTAACAGCAGCGCAGCCGGGAGAAGTTTTCAATAAGTTATAGGGGGAGGTATTCAATACAGCATTACATCTTGCAGACTGCCCTTGCGTAAAAATATTTTTACAGCTTGTTAAACCATAATCCATATAATTCATAAACATATAGCCAGGCGAATTATTTGAGCAGGAATCTAAGGCAGGGAAAGTTGGGCAGTCGTTAGATGCATCTGATTGGTTAGGAGTATCGCTTACATTATCAGTTCCAGAACATGCCCCTGAATCATCTCCCCAAATATGAAAAAGGTCGAAACAATGCCCAGCTTCATGAGATGTCACCCAAGAATTAAAATATTCATAATCAATAACACTGCCATGTGTGTTGCTAATAGCAGCAGTAGGGAATTCACCATAACCGCCTAATCCATCAAAAAGTGGGCATATCCAAATATTAAAATATTTTGTTGTATTCCAGGCATCATCGCCACCCTGAGCAGTAAATTTCACTTTGTTATCTAAACCGAAAGTAGTTAGGGTAGTATGTGTCCTTATAATTCCTGATGTTGGTTCAGCATTTGAATCCTGTTGAGCAAGGCAAAATTGGATACCAGTGTTGGCAGCTATGGGTTTCCAAATGGCCGGAGTTTGGGCTGTATCAGGATTTGTTCTGCTGAAATCCTGATTTAACATATTTATCATTGTATTTACATCATTGTCAGAAATATTTCCCACAGAGGTATTCCATACTATATGAACCACAGTAGGAATGGTAATAACATTTCTATCCTCATTCTTTTTAAGGTTGGGGGAGCTGTCAATAAAATTCTGGATATTATTTTCGTATTCAGCTCTTCGTTTTTCTAATTGTATATCAGCACTTTTCAGGTACTCCATATTTGGCATTGTGCCACATTGATGAGCTGATTGAGCAAAAACATGTTGAATAGTAATCAACAAGCTCAAGCTCTTTATAAAAATAAAAGTTGAAAATATTTTCATTTTTTTAGAAAATTAAGAAATCCTTAGATATCGTTAAGAAATAAATGATGCAGAATTGGCGAAGTAATTTTGTTCTTTTCAAGGCGTAAATGAGGAGAATAGTCTTAGCTATTTAACGATTTTACAACACAGAAAAAGGGCAAAAGAACAAGCCAAAATGTATTAGTTATTTTTTAACAATGCCTTAATGGTTCAGATAAATAGATTTAACTTGATATGTGCCATTGGTAACAATTCTTTCGTTTTCGTCAAGACCATTGAGAATAATTGTATTTTCAATATTCCCCTCCCCCACTTGCACAAACTTTATTTTAAAAACTTCGGGCTCATGATGAATAAAAACTACCGGCTTCCCATTAATTTCACTGATGGCCGACGTAGGTATTACCAAATATTTCTTTTCTGTTTTTGCCAGAACAGCTACATTAACAAATTGACCAGGCTTAAAGTCTCCTTCTTCATTATCAATTTCCAATATTATTTCTGATGACTGATTAAGAGGGTTTACAACATTGCTAACAGCAAGTAATTTTGCAGTTTCTGTTTTATGATTTCCCTGAACACATTCAACCAAAAAATTCACATCCTTGGTGATAATTTTTAAGTCCTTATCAAAAACCTGGGCTTCTAATTTCACCTTCTTTGTTTCATATATATTAAACATAGAATTCCCTTGTTCCAATTGCTGACCTATGGATAAATTAAAATTATCAACAACACCGCTAATAGGGGATTTAATTGAATATAGCTTACTACTACTAGATGTTAGGTTATCAAATATCTTTTTATTTGTTTCTGCTGTTTTGTAACGGATTTCACATAATTGAAAATCTTTTTTTGCCACGATATCCTGAATAGATTTTAATCGCTCGTATTCTTTTTTTGAACTTTCGTACTCTGCATTAGCATTGTTTTTTTCTGTACTAAGCTGCACTATCTCAAAAGTATTTAAATTCTGCTCCAATATGGCAAGTATTTGCCCTTGTGCAACTCTTTGGCCAATATTTACATTAAGTGAAACAACAGTTCCATTTTGCGGGGAGATAATTTTCGCTGAACCATTTGTTGCGGGCATCACTTTTCCATATATTTTAAGGATGCTATTGTATTTTGAATTATTTGAAACGCGAGTGTGAATATCAAACAGAAACTGGGTTTCCTTAAGTACTTCAAATTCATCTAAGACAGAAGGATTTGATATCGCTTTATTGTTATCATGCAATTCATCTTCATGCGCATGAGCAATTTTATTTACACTTAATGGCACTGTAGCTAGAAAGACAAGTATTACTATAATTATTTTTTTCATATTAAAATAATGCATGAAATTTACAGTTAAATAAAATTGAAAATATTTGTTTATTAATTTTTCATAAAAAACCTAATAATGATTAAACTAAAAACCATTCCAGCAATAAATACAAATAATAATTTCCAGCTAAAAAAGGAGGTTTCTATTTTTTTCTCCTCTGGCAAAGAAAGTTTTTTACCTACTTCAATTCCCTTTATTAAAATTAAATCTACTTTATCTCTATAAGATATATTTGCAACTAGGTTATACCCTTTATTTTCAGGAAATGTTCCTTCAACACTATAAATACCTAGTTCAATTTGTTTAACATTAAAAATTAATTTATCATTATCAAATGCTTTTATTTCAATTTTTGCTGAATCAATAGCCAGATTAGTCGAAAAATCAGATACAAATAATTTAAATTTTGCTAAACTGCCTGCTTCAATAGGTTCATAACGAAGCACTAATTCAAAAATATTGGAGACACTACTTACTGAAAAATAGTTGCTGCCAGACTTATTTGTTGGCCCAAAATCCTCATTATGGGCATCGTCACCATGTGCGA
>CAMBDK010000122.1 GCA_945865315.1 Chitinophaga pinensis
CCGACGGCTGTATAGACTCGCTTATAAAAACAGCAGAGGTGTATTGTTTACCCACTGCCGATTTTAGTTTTGCGGATGTGTGTTTAAATCAAAATATCGATTTTGTTGATTCGTCCGCACTAGTAGGTGGAGGTGTTACTGGTTGGCAATGGAATTTTGGAGATGGCAGCATGGGGAGCACAAATCAAAATATTTCTTATAAGTATACTGATGCAGGAAATTATTTTGTTACGCATATTGCAAGCAGTAATAATGGCTGCAAGGACACAATAATTAAAAATGTGATTGTGCACCCTAACCCTTTTGCTAAATTTAATGCTTTAAATGTTTGTGAGGGCGGTATTATATCTTTTACAGATTTATCCAGCATATTGTCTCCGGATAATATAGCTTCCTGGACTTGGGGATTTGGAGATAGCAGTCCGGTAATAAACAATCAAATTATTTCACATTCCTATGCTGCAGCCGGCTCCTATGGAGCTAAATTAACTGTGACATCTGATTTTGGTTGTATCGATTCCATCACTAAAACTTTAAATGTTCATCCAAATCCGGTAGTAAATTTTGTTGCATCAGATACTACAGGATGCGATCCCTTATGTATATCTTTTCAAGATTTAACAACATTAACAGCAGGTAATAAAATAAAATGGTCATGGAATGTTGGAGATGTTAGTCCGCCTATTAATTCACAAAATTTCGATCATTGTTATTTTAATAATTCTAATTTGTCAACAGCTTATTTCTCAGTTACATTAACTGTTACATCAGACAGTGGATGTGTTGCTGAAAAAACGAAAGGAAATTACATAAGTGTTGACCCCAATTCAGTGGCAGATTTTTCTGTGGAGCCTTCCACTGCCTCTATTTCAAATCCTGTTATTTCAATTACGAATGCTTCAGTAGGAGTGGATACTTATGCTTGGGATTTTGGTGATTATACAATAAGTTCCATTACAGATCCTTTGTCGCATACTTATTTGGATACAGGTACCTATCAAATTAATTTAATAACATTAACTCAGAATGGATGTGCGGACACCGCCTCACAAACTGTAATTATTGCTGCTGATTTTGTATTTTTTATTCCGAATGCCTTTTCTCCCAATAATGATATATACAATAAAACATTCAGCGGGAAGGGTATGTATATTAAGAAATATGAAATGTTTATATTTGATAGATGGGGAAATATTGTTTTTTATACGGATGAACTAGACGATGCTTGGGATGGAAAAATAGGAAACACTAATATTGATGCCCAAGCAGATACTTATGTGTATGATATAAAAATTGTTGATATTAACAGAGAGAAACATATTTATAGAGGTAGTGTATCCTTATTGAGGTAAACCTTTACTTTTCTTTTATTTCATAATATTTTCATTAGCAAATAGTTGCGTTATTGGGTAGGGGGAGTGGGTGGATAAAAAAACCGGTTTTTTTAGGCAGTTTATTTTTTCTGAATGGTAATTAATTCAGGTTTTGATAATTCAGATAACTTCAAGGCAATAAATGTTGCGATAGGCGGGAAGGTTTGGGCAACAATTTTTTTAGGGTCGTCAACTTTTGATGAAAAGGGAGCTTTTGCAAGCCCTGAGGATATATTTTTACCGTTTTTGTCTAAAATGGAATAGTGCACAGCCATTTCGCGCTGGTAAGTATCGCTAGCGATATCATAGCTTTCCATATTGTTTTTTATATCCATTTGATTTATAAAAACAAAGTAATGAGAATCATATTTTTTCTCTAGATAGCTTAATAATTTGCTATCATTAATTCGGGTACTCATGAATTTTTTTTCTGTATTTACCTCCACTACCAGTTGCCCGTTTTTAATCCCATTTTGCGAGGCTGGAGTTTTCTTAACTTCATTGGAATTTGAAATTAAATCATAGGACAGGCCTGTGGAATTATAAATATAAAAAAGGTCTTTCGACATTTTAGCAGAATCGGAGTAAAAAGAAACAACAGGTGCGATGCTTTGAAACTTAAGTTTTAGCTGCATATTTAATTGTTTCCGGAAATTTTCACGAATTTGATCGAAATTCCATTTAGTTATCTGATTGATTTTGAAATCAATTTCACTCATGTATAACAATGGTTCGAATGGAATAATCATAATTTTCCCCTCTACAGCCAAAGGATTATCTTTATAGATACGCGTACCTTCTTGGGCCGTAGAATAAAAAACAACAAATTGGATAGAAAATAAAAGGAAATTGTTTTTTAATTTATGCATTAAATAATAGTTTGTGGATTTGGTAAATTAAAATTCACATATTAGACATTATATAAGATAAGTAAAGTTTTCAAAATAAATCCGCAAATTAAATGGTTCAAAAACAGTGTATTTTTCTTTTGTCCTGATACAAAAGAAACAAAAAATCAAGAACAAACGATTGCTCCCCACCAGCAAGCCTGCATCGCGTTTGTTCATTCCTCGCGCGCGTTTTTATAAGGATATTTTTTGCAAAAAAAATGAAATCATCTGTTTTTATTAATATATCTGTTTTGTCGAAATTATTTTGAAAGCTTTACTAAGGCTGATTCCAAGCCCTCTCTTTCCTTTTTCAAGTAGAGGGGAGGGGGTGAGGATTTAAAAATAGAATTGTTTCCTAACTTATATAGTGTCTATTAATAAAATATAATTTAGTAATTAAATTAATTACTAAACAATCTTACCATATCGTTACCGTTGGCGTACAACAACAATGCCAATAGTAAAATCATGCCTGCATATTGGGCATACTCCATTACTTTTTCATTGGGTTTTCTGCCGCTAATAACTTCATATAATAGGAACATTACATGACCGCCATCCAATGCCGGTATAGGGAGAATATTCATGAATGCAAGTACTATGCTCAGGAATGCTGTAAAGGCCCAAAATCTTTGCCAATCCCATGTGGTGCTATAAGCTTTACCTATGGCTACAAATCCTCCAATTTCTTTATGAGCATCTTTTACTGTGAACAATACTTTAAATTGTTTGATATACCCATCAAAAGTTTCATATGCTTTATTTAAACCAGCAGGAAAGGATGAAATAAAGTTATATTCTCTTGTATCAAAAGTAAGATAGTTATCTAAAGATTTAGGACCAACACCAATTTTACCTTGCTCGTTTACAGTAACATTGGTTTCAATACTATCGTTATTACGAAGTATACTAAGGCTAACAGAAAGATTCTGATTGTTTTTTAAAGCCTTTACCACATCTTGGTAATAAGGTGTTGAAATTTTGTTTACGGCAAAAATATTATCTCCTTTCAAAATTCCAGCAGCAGCGGCAGGCTTGTCAATAAGAACAGTATCGATATCGAATGGAAAGCGAGGTTCCACCAAGGTGTATTTATGTTTTATCATTTCGCTTAGGTCGTCCTCAGTAACAGCAATTTCTATTTTCTGACCATCACGTTCTACTTGAATACTTTCTGCTTTATTTATAAGTACATCGTAAGGTACTTTATTTATACTTTGAACAGTTTTATTATCTACAGAAAGTATCATGTCTCCATCGCGCAATCCCATTTGGTATGCAAGTGTATCTACAGCTACGCCATATTTTAAGTTTTTAGTAGGAAGAAACTCTTCGCCCCAAGTGAATAATACCATTGCATAAATTAAAATACCTAAAATGGCATTTACAGTAACCCCTCCAAGCATTACTATTAATCTCTGCCATGCAGGCTTTGATCGAAACTCCCATGGTTCAGCAGGTAATTTCATTTGCTCTTTGTCCATAGATTCATCAATCATCCCAGCAATTTTAACATAACCTCCTAATGGCAACCATCCTATCCCGTATTCCGTATCACCTTTTTTCACTTTAAACAGAGAAAACCAAGGATCAAAAAACAGATAAAACTTTTCTACTTTGATTTTAAATAATCTGGCAGGGATAAAATGCCCCAACTCATGTAATACTATAAGTATAGAAAGGCTTAAAATAAATTGCGTAACTTGTGTTAGAACTCCCATAATAAAGGTTATTAATACATTTTCCCTTGTTAAAAATTAAAAAGATTAGTATTAGTTATTTTTAAGTTAATATAAATTGATATTTTTTAATAAATAATTATTTTTTAGTAACAAACTTAATTCTATTTGTAAGAAACTCATGTGCCAAACGTCGTGTTTCTTTGTCTGTTTCAACATAATCAAGATAGCTAGGTTTTTTAATAAAAGTAATCTTTTCCAAGCATTTTTCTATCAAATCTGTCATCTCCAGAAATCGAATTTGATCATTTAAAAATGCCATAACGGCAATTTCATTAGCAGCATTTAATACACATGCAGCATTGCCTCCTTTATTCAAAGCATCAAAAGCGAGTGCAAGGTTACGAAATGTTTTTGTATCTGCGGGCTGAAAAGTTAATTCAGGATAATTTAAAAAATCAAAACGAGTGAAGTTTGAATTTATTCTTTCTGGATAGCTTAATGCATATTGAATAGGCAATTTCATATCGGGTAAACCCATTTGTGCTTTCATGCTGCCATCTGAAAACTGCACAATAGAATGTACAATACTTTGCGGATGCACAATTACATTAATTTGTTCGGGTCTGAGGGCAAATAACCATTTAGCTTCTATAACTTCTAATCCTTTATTCATTAAGGTTGCTGAGTCGATAGTTATTTTTGCTCCCATCTCCCAATTTGGGTGCTTTAAGGCTTGCTCTTTATTTATTGTAGCAAGAAAGTCTCTGTCTTTTCCTCTGAAGGGTCCACCAGAAGCTGTTAAATATATTTTTTCAATAGGGTTGTGAAATTCTCCTACAAGGCATTGGAAAATGGCTGAGTGTTCCGAATCTACTGGATAAATAT
This sequence comes from Chitinophaga pinensis, assembly GCA_945865315.1. Lineage (GTDB taxonomy): Bacteria > Bacteroidota > Bacteroidia > 2-12-FULL-35-15 > 2-12-FULL-35-15 > 2-12-FULL-35-15. Next base: position 4,831 of record CAMBDK010000122.1, read on the forward strand.
TGACGCCTTTTTCTTTTGCCAGGGCAGTAACGATATCACCTGCAACAACTAAGGTTTCTTTATTTGCAAGAGCAATTTGTTTTCCCGCCTCTATGGCCGATAAGGTAGACTCGAGCCCGGCATATCCAACAATGGCAGCAAGTACCATGTCAATATTATCCATTTTCACAACATCAACAATGGCTTTTTTTCCAGCAAAAACCTTTATATCGTATTCTTTTAATGCATCTTTTACATAGTGGTATTTGTTTTCATCAGATATTACTATTGTATTTGGATTAAATTCAATAGCCTGCTTAATTAATAAATCGGCATTGCTGCTGCCCGTTAGCACTTCAACGGAAAATATATTTTTATTAGCTCTAATAACCTCCAAGGCTTGCGTTCCGATGGATCCTGTAGCGCCAAGAATGGCTATGTTCTTTTTTTTGTCCAATTTAATTTTCGCTTTTAAAAAATTTGCTATTAATAGGTCTTTTATAAAATTCTAAGGTATTAAAACACCATATAATCCTGCGGATCAATAGGGTTGCCATTATGCCAAAGTTCAAAATGCAGATGAGGACCAGTGGTTTGCTCTCCAGAATTGCCAATAATAGCAATTGGTTCACCTGCATCAACGTAATCTCCTAATTTTTTTAATAATACAGAGTTATGTTTATATACCGAAACAATGTTGTTACTATGTTGAACGGTAATGGTGTAACCAGTTTCGGATGACCAAGTAGCTAAAATAACAGTTCCATCGAGGGTAGCTTTTATTGCATCGTTTTCGGGACCAACAATGTCAATGCCATAATGCGAATCATTAGTTTTAAAAGAGCTTGTTATTATCCCTTTTATGGGAGTAAAAAACGAAAAGTTATTTATTTGATCTTTATTTATTTCGCTTTCATAGCTTAGACTATATTGATCTTGCGACTCGATATTTTTTCTCAATTCATTTTCATTTTTTGAAGCAGTCACTTTTAATTTATTGTATTCTTTATTTTTATCAGGCTGGTTTTGTGTGCTATCAAATTTAATATCTCCTCGTAATACATTACTTATGTTTAACATATAAGCATTTTGCACTATAATAGATTTTTCAAGTGAATCACTTTTGATAGCAAGCCTAACTAAATTTCTTCTGGCACCTGAATCGGAATATCCAGGTATATATTCACGTAATGCAGTAAATGCAATTAAAGAAGTAACAATCATCACCATTATAATTGTAATGGCGCCTATTAATATGAACAAAGCTAAAGGAGTAAGACGCAGTGATAAGTTCTCTTCAAAGGTCTCGTCATTTAATACTACTAGCCTATAACGATGATTTAATCGTTGAAAAAAATTATTTTTTTTTACTTTTTGCTCTCCCATATTTAGTGGCTCTTCTAAATTATTTTCGCCTAATTGATCTGACGTAAAAATAATTGAAGAATCCTTCTTGTTCTTTAATTTTAGTAAAAAGTAAATAAAATATTAAATACTTCAATAAGTTAAGTTTTCGAAATAAATCCGCAAATTAAATGGTTGAAAAACTGTGTGTTTTTCTTTTGTCTTGATACAAAAGAAACAAAAAATCAAGAACAAACGATTCCTCCCCACCTGCAACGCTGCATCGCGTTTGTTCATTCCTCACGCGCGTTTTCATAAGGATATTTTTTTGCAAAAAAATGAAATCATCTGTTTTTATTAATATATCTATTTTGTCGAAATAAATCCGCAAATTAAATGGTTGAAAAACTGCTTGTTTTTCTTTTGTCTTGATACTATTGGAATTCAAAATTAATAAATAGCATTAATGAATTTTAAATTAATAAAAGTTATGGAATTACGGTTATTTCATTTGTTGTTACCATATTACTTGTATTTCCGGCTCTATCTTTTAATGTAATTTCAAATTTAATAATGGCATGCGGTCCAAATAAAGGTGCCGTTCTAAATTTTATTTTTATTTCACCATCCAAGCCTTTGTATTGACCTTCAGGTGTTATATTAGGGACACGATAGCCGTAAAACAATGTATCGAATTTAGATGTACCAAAAGAAGAGTCTACCGGCAGGAAAGTTCCGCCAGGTTCTTTATAAAGGTATTTCATTTTTAAATCATCAGGAGAAATCTTATCACCATCAAAAATTCCAATATCACCATCACCATCTTTAAAGTTAATAAAACAGTCTGCTGAGTCGTTTTCATATAACACAAACTTTTTGAACTCAATGATCGGTTGGTGTGGAAATTTATTTTCTTTCACACAAGATGTGAACGAAGTAAAAATTAAACTTAAACACAGGAATAAAAAAAATAATTGTTTCATTGTTTTTCAATTAAAAACATAAAATTATCGATTTTATTTTGGCAAAACAAATAAAATCCATAAAATGATTTTAACGGATAGCTAAGTGAAGTTTTCAAAATAAATCCGCAAATTAAATGGTTCAGCGACTGTTGTTTTTCTTTTGTCTAAATACAAAAGAAACAAAAAATCAAGAACAAACGATTCCTCCCCACCTGCAACCCTAAATAGCGTTTGTTCATTCCTCACAAGCGTTTTAATAAGCATATTTTTTGCAAAAAAAATGAAATCATCTGTTTTTATTAATATATCTGTTTTGTCGAAATTATTTTGCAGCTTTGCTAGTAGCTATAATTGGTTGAAAAATAATAATTATTTCAATATCTCCCTAGCGATTACAATTTTTTGAATTTCGGATGTTCCTTCTCCTATGGTGCATAATTTCGAGTCGCGGAAAAATTTTTCTGCCGGAAAATCTTTAGTATAACCATAGCCACCAAAAATCTGAACGGCTTCAGTAGCAGCCCTAACAGCGACCTCGGAAGCGTAATATTTTGCGAAAGCACCCTCTTTTGTCATTTTTAATCCTTGATTTTTTTTATCTGCAGCATTAAAGGTCAATAATTCGGCTGCTTCAATTTCTGTTGCTATGCTGGCTAGCTTAAAAGCTACGCCTTGAAAATGCGAAATTGGTTTTCCAAACTGCTGCCTTTCCTTTGAATATTTAATAGAAACCTCTAAAGCCCCTTTAGCAATACCCAAAGCCAACGAAGCGATTGAGATACGCCCACCATCCAATATTTTCATAGCTTGTTGAAAACCTTCACCTTCTTTTCCAATAAGCTGGTCTTTATGAACGCGACAATTATCAAAAAATAATTCAGCAGTTTCTGAGGCGCGCATACCTAATTTATTTTCTTTTTTACCAGATTTAAAACCAGGAGTACCTTTTTCAATAATAAAAGCAGACATCGCTTTGCTGTCGCCCTTTTCACCGGTACGAACAATTACTACAGCTACGTCTCCACTAATGGCATGCGTAATAAAGTTTTTAGAACCGTTAATGATATAATAATCACCATCTTTTTTTGCTGTAGTAGTCATTCCACCAGAATCAGAACCTGTACCAGTTTCTGTAAGGCCCCATGCGCCAATCCATTCAGCAGAGGCTAATTTAAAAAGATATTTCTTTTTCTGTTCCTCGTTGCCAAAAGCTAAAATATGTCCGGTACATAAGGAGTTATGAGCCGCCATGGATAATCCTATGGATCCACAAATTTTACTAAGTTCGACAATGGCAGTAATATATTCAAAATAAGAGAATCCTGAACCACCATATTCTGTTGGAACAAGCACCCCCATTAAACCAAGTTTACCCATTTTTTTGAATAATTCTATCGGAAATTCTTGTGACTCATCCCATTCCATCATTTGAGGGCGAATATGTTCATTACCAAACTTTTTAATCATATCAGCTATCATTTGCTGATTTTCGTTCATGCTAAAATCCATTTTTTGTTTATTTTTATTTGTGAAAAATATAATTTATTAATATTTTATTTCATTAAAATTCAGATTGCAAAAAAAACAATCTTGATTTGAGCTGGCATTAATAACTTACCAGACTAATAATATTGTCAGAAAATTTGCTTAATCGTTTTTTACCATTTAAAAACTCTAATTCCACGACAAAAGAAAAGCCCGCTACCGTACCTTTTTGCATTAAAATTAAATTTGCTGCAGCCTCAGCCGTGCCACCAGTAGCAAGTAAATCATCATGTATCATAACATTCCAGCCAGGTTGAATTTCATCCACCTGCATTTCCACTTTTGCACTGCCATATTCCAAATCATATTCATAAGAAATAGTTTTATAGGGTAGTTTTCCAGCTTTACGGACCAAAATAAATGGTATGTTCAATTTGTTGGCTAATGCGAAGCCAAAAAGGAAACCTCTGCTTTCTACCCCTACTATAGCGTTAATGTTTTTTTTTGCAAAATATTTAGCGAATTCATTTACAATTTCATCACATAGTTGAGGATTTCTCAACACCGGGGTAATGTCTTTAAAAAGTATTCCTTCTTTAGGGAAATTAGGTACATCACGTATGCAAGTTTTTAATTTCTGTTCAATCATATTGTTCGATATTATATTTTCTATTATTACTAGGCTATTTTCCTTTAAAATCAATCATAGATGAATTTTTCGAGATAAATCCGCAAATTAAATGGTTCAACAATTGTGTATTTTTCTTTTGTCTTGATACAAAAGAAACAAAAAATCAAGAACAAACGATTCCTCCCCACCAGCAACCCTGCATCGCGTTTGTTCATTCCTCACGCGCGTTTTCATAAGGATATTTTTTTGCAAAAAAATGAAATCATCTGTTTTTATTAATATATCTGTTTTGTCGAAATTATTTTGAAAGCTTTACTAGGTGAAGTTTTCGAGATAAATCCGCAAATTAAATGGTTCAACAACTGTGTATTTTTCTTTTGTCTTGATACAAAAGAAACAAAAAATCAAGAACAAACGATTCCTCCCCACCAGCAACCTTGTATCGCTTTTGTTCATTCCTCATTCGCGTTTTCATAAGGATGTTTTTTGCAAAAAAAAATGAAATGAGCTGTTTTTATTAATAAATCTGTTTTGTCGAAATTGTTTTGAAAGCTTTACTTAATTGAAAAATGTATTTTCAGAAGGGGGTAATTGATATTTTTAGAAAGAATTTTGGGGGGGTAATTATCGTCATGCATCATTTTTCTTTTCCTCTTTACTCAATGAACCGATG
>CAMBDK010000123.1 GCA_945865315.1 Chitinophaga pinensis
CCATATAGTCGAGAGTCTGATTCATAATGTTCAAGTTCGAGGCTTGCGAAGTTTTGAAAATCAAGGAGTTTGCTTTTGCAAATGACTGTTTTCAAAACAAGCATAACGAAGAAATTGGACATTATGGAGTCTTATTCATAATGTTCAAGTTCAAGGCTTGCGAAGTTTTGAAAATCAAGGAGTTTGCTTTTGCAAATGACTGTTTTCAAAACAAGCATAACGAAGAAATTGGACATTATGGACAGACTCTAATTAAGCAGCCGGAATATTAATACAATTGTTGTGTACTAATATTCCGGCTCCTTTATTTTATTATTTCAATACTTGGGTTACCAAATCAGCTGCTTCTTGCAAAGTTATTGCTGAATAGACCTTTAAGCCCGATTCGTCAACAATTTTTTTTGCTTCTGTGGCATTCGTACCTTGCAATCGTATGATAATAGGTATTTTTATTTCTCCAATATTTGTGTACGCATCCACTATTCCTTTTGCAACCCTATCGCAACGAACAATACCTCCGAAAATATTTACAAGAATAGCCTTTACTTTTGGGTCTTTTAAAATAATGCGGAATGCTTGTTCTACGCGTTCGGCATTAGCCGTCCCTCCTACGTCAAGGAAATTTGCAGGATCCCCGCCCGACAGTTTAATAATATCCATTGTTGCCATTGCCAAGCCAGCACCATTTACCATGCAGCCAACATTACCATCTAACTTTACATAATTAAGGTTGTGCGCTGCCGCCTCCACTTCAGTAGGATCTTCTTCTTCAATATCCCGCATAGCCGCTAAGTCAGGATGACGAAATAAAGAATTAGCATCTAAAGAAACTTTTGCATCAACGGCAATTATTTTATTATCCGAAGTTTTTAAAACAGGATTTATCTCAAACATAGAAGAGTCCGTAGCTTCATAAGCTTTATACAGTGATGCAATAAACTTGCACATTCCCTTAAAGGCTTCACCACTTAATCCTAGATTAAATGCAATTTTACGACATTGGAAATCGCGTAAACCTACTTTTGGGTCAATAGCTTCCTTAAATATTAAATGAGGTGTATCATGAGCAACCGTTTCTATATTCATACCACCTTCGGTTGAATACATAATGATATTAATACCTTTGGCACGATCGAGCAATACACCCACATAAAATTCCTTTACTTCAGTTTCTCCAGGATAATAAACATCTTGTGCAATTAATACATTATTTACCTTTCGGCCTTTTTTATCGGTTTGTAAAGTTACAAGACTATTCCCTAAAATATTAGTTGAAATTGTTTTTACCTCTTCCAATGATTTTGCAAGGGCTACACCCCTTTGCTCCGAACCTAAAATATTGCCCTTCCCTCTTCCTCCTGCGTGTATCTGAGATTTAACTACCCAGTATTTTGTGCCTGTTTGTTTTTGCAATTCTATAGCTGCTGCCAATGCTTTTTCGGGTGTATTAGCAACGATACCTTCCTGCACATTTACTCCAAAGTTTTTTAATACCGCTTTACCTTGATATTCGTGTATATTCATAATACTTAATAAATTTAAAATTAAACTTTCCAAAAGTATCTTTTTTATGCTTACATAAATCGAATAATTTCAGAATTAACTGATTATATTGATAATTTATTTTTAGAATTACTGAAAAGCCAATATTTTTAAACATAATTAAGCAAGGATTATTACAGAAAGCTTATCATAATAAATTGGTGTTTTTGAAATTTAGTTTTCATGTAATTGCTTTTATATGAATTATTTACTTCAATTGTTATGGGGAGGTAGCAGCATTCAATGATTTGCGGCAAAAGATTAAACCCCGATGCCATATAACACAAGTAATAAATTATTGAATCTAAATCACGGAGGGGGAGGGGGAAATAATTTCATGAGATTGTAAATATCGACTGGTGGGGTATTTATTTTAACTGCAAGGTGGCCATAAAAAAAAGCAACGAGAAATTAAAAGTATCCCAACGGCTAATATTAACAGAGCTTGTAATAGAGGTGTGAGAGAAAATAATTATAAAAAGCAACAAAATCTTTCTCATAACTTAATACCTACAATACAAACATCGTCCACCTGTTCCAAATTACCTCTCCATTTTTCAAAACTATCTTTTATTAAATGATGCTGTTCTTCAATTTTTAAAGTGCTATTTAACAATATCAAGTCCTTTAATGTTTTGTTCATAAATTTTTTACCTTTTGGTCCACCAAATTGATCGGCAAAACCATCGGTAAATAAATATAAGATGTCGCCAGGCTTTGGATCAATGGTAAATAATTTAAAATCATCCTTACGCTCTCCCATGCCTACAGGCATTCGGTCGTATGCCAATTCTATTGCAATACCTGCTTGTACCAGAATAGGTCTATTGTTAGCAGCAGCGTAGCTAATCTGATTCGTTTTTTGATCAATACAAATTAGTATTCCATCAAATCCATCTTTTTGCCCTACTTTACTAATAGTGTTTATTAAGCGTTCACGTACAAAATTAAATGCCTCATTTGGTTTCTCAATTTCTTTTTCGTTAATAGCTTCAGTTAAAAATCCAATATTTAATAAGCTCATAAAGGCTCCTGGTACGCCATGTCCAGTGCTATCACAAACGGCTAAGTAAAATTTATCTCCTTTTTTTGCTGCCCAATAATAATCTCCACTAACTATATCTTTTGGATTAAAATAAACGAAGTGATTAGGGATGTTTTCTTTTAAAAAATCGGCATTAGCGAGTAGTGTGTCTTGAATACGTTTGGCGTAATTAATACTATCTAAAATTTCTTTGTTCTTATGGCTAATAGTTTCGTTTTTAAACTCTATTTCCTTTTCATATTCATCAGCACCTTGTTTAAAATTAGTAAGCACATAAAATAACAATGAGAAAACAGAAATAATTGTAAAATAATAATACTGAATAGCTATTTCCTCGGGTAAATGCGAAATAGATTTATGTGTACCTTGATACCAAGATGCAAAAAAAAAGGCAATAACACTTAAGTAAAAAATGCTATAAATAAGCCATTTTTTGCGAAAGAGAATAATAGGAATAAGGGCTGTTGAAAAAAAGAAAAAACGGTCGCCCATATTGATCCCATTGAAAAGGCACAGTAAAAAAACGAATAATATAGGAGCAAATGAAAAAAAATACTTTGAAAAAATGTACCACCCTATGTAATTAAAATAGGGTGCTAAAGAAAACGCAAAGATATAAGGAACGCTGAAATAAAGTATATAATTGTCTTTCAAAACCGCAGCTAAGCCTGTAAATGTAATCATTGTGAAAACCAATACCATGCTCATGCGGTTAATCATGAGTATGCATTTTTTGTCATGCTTATTTTTCGCATGCTCTAAGCCAGTATAGGTTATTTTTTGAATAAAATTATTCATTTTATCATTCTATTAGAAGCTTGATAATACTATTCAAATATAACATTTTCTTATGTTTTTTAATCTGCTTTACGTTTTCTTTTTTTCTTTATTTTTACCTTTTCTACTGGTACTTCATAATTTAATGTACCTCCCCAAAGTCCAATTTGACGGATAATCCAGTTTTGGCGGTATCGAATATAAGAGCTTGGTTTTGCAACAGAAAATTTTAATGGATTGGGTAATACAGCCGCAATTAAAGCAGCTTCAGCTTTTGTCAAATATGCAGCATTTTTATTGAAATATATTAATGCCGCTGCTTGAGCCCCATAAACACCATCTCCTATTTCAATTACATTTAAATAAACTTCCATTATTCGCTCCTTCGACCATAATGTTTCTATCAAAAAAACAAAATATACTTCAAATCCTTTTCGAATCCAGCTTCTACCAGGCCATAAAAAAACATTTTTTGCTGTTTGCTGACTTATGGTGCTTGCTCCTCTTTGTTTTCTGTGTTTTGAATTATATTCCATTGCTTTTTCTATAGCAGTAAAATCAAAACCTCGATGGATAATAAAATTTTGATCTTCGGAACAAACAACAGCTAATTGTAAGTTTTGTGAAATTTCCTCAAAAGCTACCCAATCTTTTTCGAGTTTTATATCTTTATTTTCTGCCTTTTGCTCCACACAGCGAATAAGCATTAATGGGGTTATTGGGATAGGTAGCCATCTATAGATAATTGCTATTGTTATGCTTAAAATCAAAAAAAATATAACAGATTTCCAAATAAAACGCCAAATTTTTTTTAAAAAATCTTTCATTTACCTATCTTAAAATTCGTTTTTAGTTTATTTTGTTAACAAAAGTAACATAAAACATAAATAAATTTAATAATTTAAGAGCCTGTTTAAATTTTTGTTGATTTAAATATTATAGGGTAAGGCAAGCCAATTAAATAAGCTAATTTATTTGTTTGCTAACAAAACTTCAAGCAAGTGTAAGCAACGGATTTAACAAATACCCGCCTGTATAATAGAAGGTGAAGGCTGTTTTTAAAATAGTTGAGCGTACAAGTAGGTAGTTACTTTCCTCAGGGCTTCTTATAGAGTTTCAATATGTTTTTGATCTTTTTTACTTAGCGGTTATTTCCTGATACAGCATTTTGGAAGCCTTGTTATCATTTGGCTGCAGACCGTCTGTTACAAATTGCAGTTGCAGTATTTTCAAGTCTCCAGATAACTGTTTGTTGTTTGAAATTGTCTGCTATAAAATTATTATTATATAAAAATTAAACAAGCTATTAATATAACTAAATTTGTTTCTAAATAAAAAAATGTGGGCTCATTCATTTTAAATTTACTTTTTTTTTTATCCTTCATTGTCTTATTTTCTTGTACTGAGAATAAAGTGGTAATTCCGGAACAGGAAAAAGATTTTTGCTCTATTATTCATTTAAATGACTCAATCTCGCTTTCCGAAGAATTAGAATCAGTTAATGACCTTATGGAAACCAAAACCGGCGTTTATGTTTTAGAGGAAGGAGATAAAGCAATGATTACCCGCGCCTGGTTAACCGAACACGCAGAAAAATCAATTGACATTCAATATTTTATTTTTTCAACCGATAATGTGGGCCTAATTGCCTGCGATTACCTTGTGAGAGCCGCCGATAGAGGTGTAAAGATTCGGATTTTAGTCGATGATATCATGGTTGATGCAGGTACTCATGAAATTTTGACCATGGATTCACACGAAAACATTGAAATAAAGATTTATAATCCAGGGGTTAATCTTGGTAAAAATATTTTCCAAAAAATAAAAAAGTTTGGAACCGATTTTATTGGAGCAAATCAACGAATGCATAATAAAACCTTTATCGTCGATGGAAAAATAACAATTACTGGTGGTAGAAATATTGCTGATGAATATTTTGATTACGATCACGAATATAATTTTAGAGATCGGGATGTATTACTACTAGGTAAAGTAACTAAAGATGTTCAGAAATCATTTGATGGATTTTGGAATTATTCATTGAGCATAGATGTAAAAAGATTAGTAACTGAACCTGATAATGATTTTAAGGCGCAAGATCGCTTTCATAGATTGCACCAATACGCTTGTAATCCTGAAAATTTTTGGCCTCAAGTAAGAGAGAAAATAAAAAATACGCTTTCGGCATTTAAAGATATTCAAAGTTCGGGTGAATTGGTGTGGCTGGATAGTGTTGCGTTTGTTTCAGACATACCTGGCAAATTTGATAAAACTATAAGTGCCGGCGGCGGGGTAACAACTGCTACATTGATAAATTTAATTCTATCTGCCAAAACATCTGTTGATATTCAATCCCCATACTTAATTACTACGGAGATTGGCGAAAAGCTTTTCGATGCTGTGGTTAAGCGTGGAGTAAAAGTGAGAATACTTACCAATAGTCTTTCTTCTACTGATAATTTGGAGGCTTTTGCAGGATACCAAAAGTGTAGGTCGAACTTATTAAATACTGGAATTAGAATTTTTGAATTTAAACCGGATGCCCCCGTCCGATTTAATATTATGACTAGCGATTTACAAAAGAAATTAAATTATACCCCAATATTCGGGTTACACGCTAAGACAATGGTCATTGATGGAGCTATAACGGTAATTGGAACCTTCAACCTGGATCCACGAAGCGCCAATTTAAATACAGAGTGTTTTGCAGTAGTTCGTTCGGCCAAAATTTCGAGCAGTGTTCTAAAAGGGATGGAAGAAGAGTTTAAATCGGAAAATTCATGGGAAACAACTTTAGATTCAAATCCGGATTCAAAAGCCGGAATAAAAAAACAGATAAAAGCAATAACACGGCGTGCTGTCCCAAAAGGTATTTTGTAGCCTTTTATTCCAATTGAATTTGGATCATAACCAAAAAAAATCATTATTTACGTGCATGCCTAGCTCGCTAATAAATAGGACTCATAGAGCCAAAGTATAACAAAGACAGAGGTAAATCGTGCGTTTTAAAAAAACAATATAAAATAAAAGCTTCTAGTACTAAAGCAATCACCGGTTTTGTAAGCGACAAGGATATTTGTCAGCAAATCTTTTTAATTAAAAGAACCGTACCGATTTGATATTCTGTTTTTTGCTGCTAAATGCGTTTAATCTTGCCTGAAGCATTATTTCATGGGAACCAGTGCTGTATGTGTTTTCTGGCTTCACATTAAAGTCGTACGAATAGCTTATAAATATAGCATCAGTAACGCATACACCTATTAATCCAACAACAGATTCTTTAATTCTGTATGTTATTCCCAAGCTTATTTTTTCTTTGTATTTTGCAGTAGTGTTCAATTCAAATTGGCTAATAGATCCGATCCTTTTTACAAGTAATGCAGGGTTAATTGAAAAATCATTATCAATTGTTATTTTATATTTCCCATAAAGGAAATAGTGTCTTGGATTAAGTAAAACAGTTGCATTTTTTAAGCCTCTGTTGATATGCGTAGAAGAAAGGCCAGCAGTAATGTTAGAAGCATTAAACTCAATGCCAAGGCCGAAATCAGGAGTAAAGGCGTTTGTAGCATTTACAATGGCTTGTGGATCGCTGCCTTGCTCGTAAACTAATTTGCTGCCATCTAACTTTTTATTTATAAAGCCGGCCGAAAGTCCGCCAGACAAGGTTGCAGATTTAGAGATGCGTGAATGATATGCAAAATTTATTTTCAGATTTAATGTGTTTTCAAAACCGATACGGTCGTTTATTGCAGTAAGGCCAATTCCTCCTTTAATTTTACCGATGTACGTATGTGCATTTAAAAATTGAGTGGAAGGTGGATGGTCAACACCTATCCACTGCTGCCTCGCAACAATGGAGGCAATTGTTTTGTCCGTGTTACCGGTTGCCGCGGGATTAAACATATTCTCGTTATACATGAAGTGGCTGAACTGCATATCGTTTTGGGCCACGGTAAAGTATGGCAACAGTAAAAATAAGATAGGAGCTATTTTTTTCATTTGTTTATTTTTTAATTACTTTAAATGTTGTTCTTCTGTTGTTAAGATGTTCGTTTTCAGTTTGGGCATTTTTTTTTATTGGAACTGACTCTCCGTAACCCATAAAAGACATGCGTTCTTTATCAACTCCATTTTCAATAAAATAATTAACAACATTCTGAGCTCGTTTTTCTGAAAGCTTCATATTATAATCATCTGAGCCTATCTCATCAGTATGTGAGTTTACCTGGATTTTTATTCCCGGTGTTGCATTAATTATCCTTACCATTTTATTCAGCTCTTTTTTTGATTCGTTTTTTAACTCTGCCTGATTAGAATCATAATAGATGTTAGAGATCGTTATTTCAGCGTATGTGATCTTTTGCAATTTAAAGTCAAGGTCTGTTCCTGTTTTTTTTGAAAACTCTAAACTCGTTTTTAAACTTACAGTTGATAGCTCCCTCGAATCGCTAAAGAAGCCATCTTTAAAGGCCCTAACAACATAATTTAAACCTGGATTGAGGCCAACAAAATTAAATCTCCCCCGAGAATCAGTTTTTGTAGAATCAATACTTCCATCGCTGCCTTTAAAATAAATAGTTGCCCTATTAAGTGATTTTCCGGACTTAGAGTCAGTAATTGTTCCGGCTGCACTCAAAATAAGAGGAGCCTTTTTAAAAGAATAAATATCATCTTCTCCTTTGCCACCTTGCCGGTTAGAACAGAAATATCCTTCAAAAATAGAGCTTCCTTTATAAATAATTCCAAAATCATCAGCACTTGAATTAATAGGTGCCAGTAAGTTCTGAGGTTTACCATATGAATTGGCTTTAATCTGTGAAGAAAATAAATCAAGGCCGCCAAAGCCTATATTTCCGTCAGAAGAAAAATATAGGGTGTCATTTAATACGTATGGAAACATTTCATTGTCAGCAGTATTTACGGGCGCTCCCAAATTTTTTGGTTCTCCCCAGGCCCCGCCTTTTTTTTTAATTACCCAGATATCTTTTCCTCCCAACCCTCCGTTCATATTTGAAACAAAATACATGGTATTACCATCAGAGGAGAGTGCTGGTTGGCCTATGCTGAAAATCTCATCTGAAAAATCAAATTGCTTCGATTCTGTCCACAGATTTTTTTTTTCATTCCAACTGGTACTATAAATATTGCAATTTTCTTTTGCCTTTTTTTCACCATTACATTTCATATAATAACCGATATTGTTTTTTTTGTCATAAACAAAGGCGCCTTCATTATACTTTGTGTTTATACCGCCTTTTAACTTTACAGGCTTTGTCCATTTGCTATTTTTAGGATTTAAGGTTGTTTCATATACATCAGAAAACCCTTGCCCGGTAAAATTGTCAAATTTGTTTCCTTTTTCTTCCACTCTTGAAGAGGAGAAGATCAATTTTTTTTTAACCATTGTGAGGCCAAAATCGCTAAAATCAGAATTAACATCCCATTCATTTTTAATATCATAGGCGATTTCAGATTTTTTTCCTAATACTGCAAATTCGCAGCAGGCTATTTTCCGCTTTGCACTTTTATCACCTGTTTTTTTAATATAGGTTTCATAAGCAGATTTCGCAGCATCATATTCACCGTATGTAATAAGTATATCACCATATAATAAAAATCCAGCAGGATCTGAATAGCCATTTTCCATTGCTTTTTCTACCCATGCCCTTGCTTCTTTATAATTATTTATAGCAGCATAACAACCAGCCACCTTATAATACATCCTATTTTCATTACCTGCAGCCTCACCTTTTTTCAATGCTTTTTGATACAATTCAATAGCGGTAAAGTATTCTTTATAACTCACTGCTGTATCAGCTTTATGCGAAAGTGTTTGCGCAACTGCAGAACAAAAAAAGCCTGAAACTAAAAACAGACAAACAAACAATCGGATTCGTATCATTTTTAAATTATCTAAATTACTTATCAATTAATTTATTCGGGCCAATTTGTGTAATTATTGATTGATCGGGGCCATAAATAGTTATGAAATAAAAATACGTTCCCAAACTTACATTTTTACCATCGAAAGTTCCATCCCAGCATTGGGTTCCCCTATGAAAAAAAATGTTTTTTTCATTAAAAAAGTGCTTTATTACAAATATACTAAATTCTCAACAATTTTTTTTGACTTATTGGTAAAATGAAGTCTAAAGGCTTCAGCTACCTAGTAAGTGTAACAGGCCCCGAAATTTGCGTTATTTCACTAGCAAGATTGTACAGTTTAATAATATAAAAGTAAGTTCCATCGGGCAGGTCTTTCCCATTATGCTGTCCGTTCCATCCATTTTTTCCTTCAAATAAAACCATACCCCAGCGATTAACAATAGTAATATCCAAACCATTTAAAAAGAGCTCATTAATACCAT
>CAMBDK010000124.1 GCA_945865315.1 Chitinophaga pinensis
CCACCTTTATATCGGCTTGCAACATTAAGCTTAGAGATGTTTACATCATAACTAAAAGACAATAATAAACCTTTTTTAAACTCAAAAGCAGCCATTACTATAAGAGCATCTTTATATCTTAATTGCGCTCCAACCAGCGCATAAGAATAAGAATTTTTTCTTTCAACACGATTAATACGAATGAGGTCGTTTCCTTCGGTAAGGAGCACAAATTTAACTAAAGTACCAATATTAATTTCACTCTGCGGACCTTGAATGGCATATAATAATTGAGGCAAAAAATAAATTTCCCTATCAGGAATTTTAAATTGATTGTTGATATGAGAAACAATTTTTAAATATAATTTATCATTACCAATAAACGATTGATTGGGCTGATTAGCATGAAAAATAGCTAGCCCAGCACTGGCTTTAAATTTAGGCCTGCTAGGGGATGCAATATAATTCCATAAAACACCTGCTGAAACATCCATATAGGTGTATGAATCAGAAGCTTGATTTTCGCCTGAAGGAGTATCGGGATTATAGGTATTACCGTTAAACTGACTGTCCCATTTAAGGTTTTCAAAACTAATAGATTTTTGTCCGAAACCATATTGAATGCCGGTAATAAAATGATTTCTTCCATTAATACGAAGGTTATAAGATACGAGCAAATTCCCTTGCGTAATGCCCATCTTTGATTTACCAGCTTTATCATTAAAAAACGACATTCCAAGACCCAATTTTTTTGAAGGGAACTTCATATCAAAACTAGTAAATACAGTTTTATAGGGCTTATTTATACTTTGCCATTGATTGCGATAATTTGTAGAAATACGGTATCTACCATCAAAAACGCCTGTATTGGCAGGGTTAGTAAAAAGAGAAGAATGGTAGAATTGCGAAAAATGAATATCCTGCGAACGCCCTTTTATTGGCGCAAGAAACACACAAACTAAAATGAAAAATTTTGCCATTATAATTTTAGGCATAAATTATAATTTAAATTTGATTTACAAAAACAAATATCTAAAACAATAAAGCATAGGCCTTATCTAATTAAGGAAACATCACCTTTACTATTATTAATAGTTCCATCCACCATAGTATAACTCAAAAACCAAACATAAACACCAGACTGCAGATTATTATTATTAAATCTACCATCCCATCCTAAATCAGTGTTATTGGTTTCGAAAACTTTTTCGCCCCACCTGTCGTATAAAATAAAATAAAATTCACTAACACTCTTCACTCTAACAAATAATATATCATTAATACCATCGCCATTGGGAGAAAAAATATCAGGAACAAAAACAACAAAAGGTTCCAAGATGCATAAATCCTTTTCGAATTCAGAAGCACAGTTCCCAATATTTTCAACATGAAGTTTCATTGAATATGCTCCCGCTTGGGTAAAAGAATATTCGGGGTTTACTCCAGGAATATAATTTATAATAGTACCATCCCCCATTTCCCAATAACCATGGGATGCACCAATACTTAAGTCGATAAATGTGGTAACAGTCTGCTCAAGAGGTATGCATGATAGACTAGGATTAATAGAAAATAAAGAACTGATAATTCCATAGCCCGGAATGGTAATGGTAGTATCGAAATAACAACCTGTAGGATTCTCAATTATTTTAACAGCATAACTTGAACCTATAATACCATTCATAGCATTAGTAGTTTGAACGGGGTTAGAAAGCCATGAATAGGAATAGGTGTTAGGTCCGATAACATTAACGCTAGCAGTACCATTTTGACCATTGCAACCAATAGGGGAAGTTATAAAATCATAAGAAAAGTTTTGGAAAACATTTACCGTTACTGTATCAATAACATCATCGGAGCATCCATCGGAGGTAGTAATTGTATAAGAGGTGGTGGAAACAGGACTAACTACATTGCTAGTGGTAGCAAAAAGGCCATGGCTCCATGTGTAGGAATGATTAATAACTGTAGAATCCCCACCAGTGGAGCTTACATTAATAGTTGAACTAGCCCCCAAACACACAGCGCTGTCGGAATTAATTATAGATGTTTGA
The DNA here is from genome assembly GCA_945865315.1 of Chitinophaga pinensis. Classification (GTDB taxonomy): domain Bacteria; phylum Bacteroidota; class Bacteroidia; order 2-12-FULL-35-15; family 2-12-FULL-35-15; genus 2-12-FULL-35-15. The sequence continues at coordinate 2,034 of CAMBDK010000124.1, forward strand.
ATGGGAGGCGAAACAATAATCATTAAGGTATCCGAGGTAAAACAAATTCCAGTACCGTAAGAATAAATTAATTGATGCCTCCCCTCCCCTGCCACTGCAGGATTAAATACATTACCTGAAGTTCCCGGACCGCTGAAAGCACCTCCCGAAGGCATTAAATTTGAAGGATAGTTAAAATCACGAAAACAATAATAATTATTCAAGTTAGCTATTTGTGCGGTTACAAACAGATAAACTGTTACATTAATGGTATCCTTACAACCATTTGGGGTGGAATAAACAATTGGGAAAGTGCCAGCACCAGTAATAGAAGGGTCGAACAATCCGGTGGAAGTATTTAATATGCCTGTACCTTGCCAATTTGCATTTACACCAATAGGGTCGAGTATAAAAGTAGGGTGTGTAGAACAAATGGTAGTATCGTTATAGCTTAATTTGGCAGGGTGCACAATCATTTGTATTGTATCGGAGCAGGAATTAGCATTGTATAATAAAGTATGTATCCCCACACCAGCTAAAGCGGGCTTAAAATAATAATAGTATCCCCAATTTACTACGCCCGTTCCGGACCAAACACCGCCACCAGGATAATTTTTTGTAGTTTCCCATTTTAAGATAAGGGAATCATCATCCAAACAAAAAAACATGGAATCATTAATAATATTAGTTAACAATACGTAGGAAATCATAGTATCTGTGCAGCCGTTGGGGGCAGTATAAACTAGGGAGTCAGCAAAATTTGATATTCCTTGTATACCAGGATTATAAAGTCCGGCATCATTTAACAAACCACTGATACCGCCATTATTTGTGCCAATATTGCTCCATGTACCATTAGCAGGAGAGGCAGTTACAATAGTAGAAATAGGCTGTAGTGGGCAAAACACTAAATTATCACCTGCATTAATAGGCTTTATATAGATGTGAGCCGTATCGATGCATCCGTTTAACTTATAATAAAAATGATGCAAGCCAGCACCAGCTTTACCAGGGTCCAAAACACCATTTATAGTATCAATAATACCTGTAGCAGCTACCCATCTTCCACCAGGAGGGGAAACTAGCATGGTATCCAAAGGCAAGGATTCACAAATACTATCAGTACCACCATTAACAATTAATGGCTGCACATATACCTTTTTAAAATCAGAACAACCATTGGGATGCAAATAATTAACCACATAAGTTCCTAAAGTGCTTGGATCAAATACCCCTGCTGCTGTAAGACCTGAATACCCCGACCAGCTGCCACCTAAAGGGGTATAGCCTGATAGAGCGAATGCTGGAGTACCAGGACAAGCGGCTTCATCCAAACCGGCATCCATAGGCAGCACGGTAATGGCAAAACTATCCTTACACAATCCATTTATTTTATAATAAATAAAGTGATACCCTTGCTTAGCAGTATCGGGGTGAAAAGTACCTAGTAAGGAATCTAAAATACCTTTCCCAGTATAAATACCACCAGGAGGAAAAGCTGTAAAGTTAAAAGGTACATCCGACTGGCAAACGGTATCCTTAGGAGGAGGGGTAATTTGCGGATCTAAAACCGTAATAGTAATAAAAGAATTAAAAACAGGACCACCCGAAGTGGATTGCACACCCAATGTATAGGTAGTTGTGGTTAAGGGACACACTATCTGAGAGCTTGTGGCTGGCAAGCCATGACTCCAAATATAATTGTATCCGAGACAGGAATTGAGGACCGACTCTAACTGAACGCAGGAGCCAGAGCAAATGGTATCGTTAGGCTCAGATAAAATATTAACAGTTAAGAGGCAATCGGTAATAGTAAAGGTATCTGTAACGATAAAAGTCCAAACGCTATCGCAATTATCCAGCATATTGATAGTATAGTTGATATAATAATTACAATTTTCGGTAAGCGGGTGGCTTAACTGCAATTGAAAATTGTTGGTACTATCGAATAAACAGCCAATGCTTGAAGACCCGGTAACTGTTGGAATGTTGGGACCAGTTAAAACAAATGCGGAACTGTAAGCCGAATCACAATTTATTTTTTTACTTAACAATATTTCAATGCTGTTAGCATTGCAGGAAGGAGTAGGAGTAACATTTAGTAATGGAGGAATTGGAGGAACAACAGTAGAAGTCCATAATGCCTCCCAGCCAATATCTTGTAATGAATTATCAGATTTAAAAAAAATTGTTAAACACCCGTTAGCTACTATACCAGTGGGTAAATTACTACCAGTAAACATGCCTATCAATGTTCCAGAATTCATAGCTAAGCCATTATAAAAAAACAAGGTATCGTTTCCATTTTCCAATTGAAATTGCTGAAAGCTCATGGTAATTATACCACCGGTGCAAATGCGGAAAGTATCTAAAGCAGCGTGGAGGTATGCAGTGTTGGCCCCTGCATCACTATCATGGAATTCGCCTTTACAGTCGAAAACAGTTTCATCATCGTGAACGGGCATTAAATAGATAGGCAGCTGGGCAAATAAAGTGAGCCTACTACAGAAAATAAATATAAAAAATAAGAATAGTTTTTTGTTTTTCAACATAAGCTTATTTAGACCTCCTCAATCGCCTGTAAATTAACGATTTATTATTAACCTTTCACTTTCTTTTGCTTAGCCAAAAGGAAAGTAAAAAAAAGACCACAAAAACCATTCACAAGCTTTTGTTTTGCCCGCAAAAGCCCTTCGCCAAATGGCCACAAAACTTGCGGTTCAGACTTTTCGTGAACCTCATCCACACAATTCATCTACCCCATAAAATATTTTTTTTACAACAAAATTAGCATGTTTAAGGGTTATTATAAATAGAACTAATTTGTTTAAAATATTATTAAACTAAAAATTGAATTATAAAACCATATGCTATTCATTTTGCAATAAAATATCTTTTTATATTTTTAAAATAGTAAAAAAATACTCCTACAAAGAGTCATTTATAGTAATTGTAGAAGTAATAATTTCATTACTCCAATTACCAGAACGGTCTTTCAATTTAATTGATAGGGTTGGAAATTCTTGGTTACCATTTCCCAATAAAAACATTGTGTTAATTTTTATTTTGAGTAGTCCTTCAATTTTTAGTTCAATATCGGGTGGTGCTAATGGAGAAATATGATACCAGTCGGGCAAAGTTAAACGGCTATCCTTAACCATTAATGAATTTTCATCGGGTAGATAATCGCCCAAATCACCATCATTATCATAATATTTTAATACTACCTCAATAGAATCTTTAAACTGAACAATATTTGTAGGGCCAACACTTACAAGTTCAATTACAGGTTCTCTGGGCATAGGTTTATCTTTTTTACAAGAAAAAACCAATAAGGATAATAATATTAAAAATAAAAAGTTTCTCATTATTTTAATTTTTTAGTAAAAAAATAAACACTTATGGTTGTTTAATTTTTAGTGCAAAATAACCACTCATAATTTCACCAGTGCCTTCATTTGGAATTTCTGTTATCACATCCTGGCTATTATCATCAATTTTTATTCTTAAATATAAATAGGTGCCAATAGGATAAGGCGCTGTACTAATTGTTGCTTTATGTGTAAACTGTGCGGCATTACCTGAAAAATCATTGGCGGTTAAGCCTGCCGAGGAGTAAGTAAGGGGCACAGAATCGGATACCGTAAAGTTAAAAAGCGAAGTAGAAACATTACAAATATTATAGGAAATATTGGCAGCAGCAGTAGAATCATCTTCCACTAAAAACCAAAGGTCTATTGAACTATTAGGAGGCACCTCTATGGGAACTATATTGCCAAATCCTCTAGGGAAAGGGCTGCTGGTATTACCAGCAGGGAAGCTTAAAAATCCGGTTATTTGAGGCTGCAGATTACCTAACTGAGGATAATTTCCAAACATATCTTTGGCACCTGCATTAATCCAATTTTTAATATCATTAAGATAGTCGTTTTTTTTAACTGGCCAGTCGGATTGTGGGTCAGTAACAAGAGGCATTATACCAGAGCCCATAATAACATTCATGCGATGAAATAAAATAGATGAGTCGGCTTTATAGGGATAAACCCTATATTTAAAAACATTATTGCTTGAATTAACAGGTTTTTGGTAAACCAAGGTATTGTAAGCGCTATTAATAGAACGATAATCAGGAGGGAATGTACCATCATGACAGCCGGAATTGGCGCAGGTAGGTTTAAATATTTTTGAATGTAAATAAGCGAAATTGCTTGGATTCAGATTATCTGGATTAGGATTTGATGAAGGAGGATCCAGCGCTGGATCGTCATAAGGGTTGATAAAAGGATCTTTTTTACAAGAATTGATCCCAATAATAGCAACCAACATAACACATACAATAAAAGCTATTCTAATTTTCATAATATTCAATTATAAATACTAAAGTGAAGTTTTCTAAATAAATCCGCAAATTAAATGGTTTAAAAACTGTGTGTTTTTCTTTTGTCTTGATACAAAAGAAACAAAAAATCAAGAACAAACGATTCCTCCACACCTGCAACACTGCATCGCGCTTGTACCTTCCTTACGCGCGTTTTCATAAGCATATTTTTTGCAAAAAAATGAAATCATCTATTTTTATTACTATATCTGTTTTGTCGAAATTGTTTTGAAAGCTTTACTAAGTAATAAAAATTAATTAGTCAAAAACAAAGCAATAACCAATTAACTTTTATCAAATAAAGAACCAGCACCAGACATTAATAAATTCGCACCCATCACATCGCCTTTAAGGCCTAATATATCTGCAATAGTAGGTGGAATATCTGCTGTTACCCATTGACCAGAAAAATTTGGATTATTGGCAGCGTTAACAGTTATATTACTAGGCACACTAGGGCCAGCCATCAAACAGAAAACATCCAGCGTATTAGCATCAGAGTGATCGTATCCAAAAAAATTATTTTGAGAATCTTTAATTAAATTAGGCTGCAAATCGCGACCACATTCGGGAACAGCAATAATGGTAGTATTGTTTGCCATAACCGGGTCGTTTTGAATATAATTCCATAAATGGCCCACGGCATGGTCGGCCCTGTGAATTGACTTAAGATAGCCAGTAAAATTACCATGGCAAGAATCAACAGCGCTTAAGTTAACAACAGTTAATTTTGGTTTAAACTCTTTCATAACTTCACAAGCATATCCAACAGTAGCTGTATCACCATTACCGGCAGCAGCATGGTCGGGAGGGAAGGAGATAGTACCAGCACTTGTTTTGTTGAACATGGTTTTCATGAACTGTTTTATTTGATATTTTTCAGCCTCTGTATTTCCAATGTTTGGTAGATTGTTGCCTATATTTTCAAAACTATTGTCAAGAAAATATTTCATTTCATACATAGGACCTAACTGGTCTTGAGGATGATAAATTTTAGCATCTCTAAGATAAGCGTCGCCTTTGGGACCAAATGTTATCAATGGCGCGAAAAAATTTGCACCATATTGAGAACCATATTGAGGATGTAAGCTGTAGTTTAATAATGGTACAGAGTTACCAATAGTATTTCCTACAAACCATAATTTAGAGGCCGGAAAATCAACCGGACCGCCATGCCTTCTTAAGTATTCGAAAATGGTAGGATTTACAGGCCTCTGTTTTAGTCCTTGAGAAGAAAAAGTATTACCTTGTAATAGCACATTTAATCCGCCATAATGGCCTGCGGAGCTACTTTTCATTTCTGTAAAAAGGGAACCTTGCTGTTGCAATGTATTAGACAATACAGGTAAAATTGGAATTTGTCCACCAGTACCTTTCCCATAAAGTATTTTACTAGAAGGAGCATTTCCCACAAGCATATTAGGCATTATGTTACCAGAAACATTAAGCTCAGCCTGCGCCTGCGAGGGAGCATAAATCATTTGGCTGCCTTGCAAATAGGACTGTCCTATTGTTTCTTGATTTCGCACACCACCAGCAAACATAACCAATACAACATGATTAGCTAAAGGAGTTGTTCCTGAACTAGCAAAAAGTCTGCCGCTAGGAAGAATATAAGGCAGAGCGAAAGAGCCTGCTGCTGCAAGCCCTGCTTTCTTAATAAAATCTCTACGTTTCATGGTATAATTAATTTGTGTTAATAATACATATATTCATTTGAAAGGGCGAAAGAAATATAAACCAATTCAGGCATAATAGTATCAGTAGGAGTTATATTAGCCAAGAGGTAATTTTCGAAATATGTTTTTTCAGCTTCAGTAGGTTTACGAACAAGAAAACGAATATAAGTATCCGTAATAAAAAAATCCAAATCGGCAGTCATTTGAGATTTGGAAGGTATTATGGTGCCTGGTTTATTCATAAAATTACTAATCACTACCTCCCTAGCAAGCTCTTGATCACCAATAGATTCCATACATTGACCAATTTCGAATATTTGGTTAGCAGAAAGCGCATATTGAAATAAATTTGCATGTAATATCGCCACGTACTGTTCGTTGGTTTTCAGTTTATTTTTACCACTATTAGGAGGAAGTATGCCAGTTTCGTTTACATCAAAAAGTTTCTTCTCCTCCTTTTTACAAGCAGGGAGTGTAATTACAAAAAAAGCAGTTACTAGAATAAAAAAGAATTTACTTTTTGAACCTCGGTTCAAATGGAGGATTAAATTTTTCATTTTTTTTTATTTAAAGTTAGCGTATTCGTCAGATCTCATAATGTGTAATTGCACTTTTTTAACATCATGATCATTAAAGAAGCTCTTCATCATGTCAACCACTTCCTGAGTAGAAGGTTCTCTGGCAAGTAAATTTTTATACATCCAATAAATTATTCCCTCATAAAATTCATCAGAATTAACTAAAATACTTAAATAGCCGCCTTTATCCTGTGCCGATTTTCCAAAAAGTATTTCGGCGGTATTGTATTCAATCATGGGATAGCCAGCATTAAACTCATTAGTGGTAGGAAATCTAAAGAACAGATCGTTAAAAGTAGAATTTAAAAAATTAAATGTATTCATATTTATTTGGTCATAAACACCATTATTGAGCATGCGTGCAAAAACATCTTTAATTTCAATAGAATCGAGACGATATGCTCTTTCAGCCTCAATCACTAACATATAATTTCGAACATTTTTTTTAGATAAAGCAAAATGAAGGCTATCGCCAGCGAGGGAATCTGAAATTGCACCATAATAAGCTATTCCCGCTTCGCCCATTATGTATTCATTAGATGCAGCCTCCAGCACTCTTGCTTTACAAAGTTCGTAAAAACGATTAAAATAAGCATGTTTGTAAGAAGAGTCCCCAAAAACATAGGCAGTATCTGTTTGTAATTTTGTAATTAATTTTTCTCTGGAAGAAATGCTAATGTTATTTTCACGAAATGTATTTTCTTCAGCAATCATTTCAGCATCCAATGCTTCTCTGCCTATTAAGTCAATAAAAAGTCGGTTGATATAATTTTGAAGAATTACTTTAGGAATTCCACCATAGTATGGTGAATCATTATTATCTACTACAATTTCAGAATCCTTTTTACAGGAAAAAAACAATAGAATAAAACATAAAACAGAAAAAAAAACAAAAAAATATTTTTTCATTTTAAAATAGATTTATAAATTA
>CAMBDK010000125.1 GCA_945865315.1 Chitinophaga pinensis
ATTAATCATTTAAAATAAATTTAATAATTTCTTTTGTATAATCTGACATAAAATGAGGGATATTCAATAAACCATCTTGATAAGAAAGATTTTTTAAAGAAAATCGAATGCGTAATTTTGGGTTGAATTTTTGGTGATACACTTGCAAATTTCGACTTTTAATATTTTCATCACTTTTCACTTCAATGGGTATAATTTCATTTTTGTTTGGTATTAAAACAATACAGCCATGCGGGACGGTATGCTTAAGTGTCAAATCAATCAAATCGCTGCGCTAATCAAAGTGTCAATCCTTAAGGCAACGCACAGAGATGCCGCCCGCTCTGCCACTGAAGTAAACGTCGGCATTGCTGCCGTCGAAGGAGCTGCCGCGCGAATTGGCACCATTAACCGTACCGCTCCAATAGAAGCCGTGGGTACCGACATTGCCGACCGAACCATCTACGATGTCGCGGCGGCCCGCCATAGGCAACTTAAGTGCTGAAGCAAAAGCACCAGCGCTATTGTTGCTGCCCCAACTTAAGCGTTCTGTATCAAGTTCTGTTTCCGTAGGTAAACGGTAGCCACTTGGGCAAGGATTATTAACACCATTCACTCCTTGCCATAAATTGGTGTTTGCTGGGCTGCGCCAATCGTATGGAGCATTATTTGGTGTTAGTATAAAATTACCATGTGCAGGCTGGTCAATACTGCTTAAGGTAGCTGTGGTAGCTGAAGTACGGCACTGGTGCCCATCTGCCCTTCTACCCCATTGGTATAAATCGCCATAGGCGTTTGCATCGGTGCTGCTTGTGGACACTTGCGTGGCACCCAAATTGCGGTCCATCCAAACTTTTCCTGTAATTGAGTTGGTTACTTCTACCACTGCTGTTGCGCCCGCACAATGAACCGTACCAGCTGGGTATTCACCTGCAGCTAACCCCACACTTATGGTAAAAGAACAACTTTGTCCACCTACCGTAATGGCAAAACTTGCAGTTCCACTAGTAGTTGGGGTTCCTGTTATGGTATAGTTTATTGATCCAGCGCCATTAGCTAAAGAACCAGCCGCCAGCGAAGCCGTTAAACCTGAAACTCCAGTAGAAGAAACACTTTGTGGGCTGTAGCTCATAGCATTGCCGCCAGTATAGCTTATTGCGGTTATCACGCCACTGGCTAAAATACCACTGGTTAAAGTGCCGGTAGTAATGGCGCCAATGCAGTTCAAAACGCCTAGCGAGGCAGAACAAACACCTGCCATAGTAAACCAAGTTAAATTTCCATTACAAATAGAAAGCACCTGCCCATCAACACCAGGATTTAAAGTTACCCATGCACTTCCGTTCCAATACATCATTTGATTGACTGCCGTACCATTTGAAAATCCATTTCCGTTTGCGCCCGCTGCACCAGGTGCTCCATCTATACCATTAGTTCCGTTTGTTCCTGCTGCACCTGCTGCTCCTGGAGTTCCGTTTGCACTGAATAAAGCATAAGGCACACTCATTAATTGGTTTGTGCCAGCTATGGTATAAGCTGTGCCGCCTGCTGGGTCGGTTTCGGTTTTTATAAAATAAGGACCAGCTGCCCAGTTGATATTAGAAATTGTGCCTGTAACAATTGTTCCACTTCCTATTTCTAAACTTACTAAACCATTGGCATTGGTGCTTGGGGTTTGGGTTTCTACATATACCGCTGTTCCAGATGATGAACCTTGCAAAATGCTTATTTGCATCCCTACTGGTGTAGATATTACTAGTGCATCACTATTATCGCGAATTACGGCTTGGTAACTCATTTTGTTTGGTGATTGAGCAAACACTCCTGCAGTAATAATAATAGCTGCACAAACTGTAATGATTTTTTTCATTGTTTTTAGTTTTGGCGGATTCAAGTAAAAAATGCAAATTTTGTCTGTTATACTATTATTTTCAAATATACATAATTTAGTTCATACCAGAATCGTTCCCTTTTGTGTTTTTCATTTTTTTACGCATTTTTGTTTTACGTAAATTTATTATTTAATGTTGGTCAGTTTATACGTAATACAATGGAGGGATAAGTTGAAACATAAAAAAAGGTAAAACTTTTTAACTTTTTATAAGCCCAGTGTAAGCGGAATATAGGAAGCTGGCATGGGAATGTTCTTGGGTGCAAAGGCGGAAGGTTCAGAAAGTCTTTATAAAATTAAAACCGCAAACATTAGTCATTTAAGTGTTTGCGGTTTTTGATTTTGTAAGAGAACTACTCGGGCAATTTATTTAACCAGTTTTTTACTGCGATTCAATATTTTGATAATGTAAACTCCAGAGGCTAATTCATTCACACGAACAATTGATTTTTCGCTGGTAAGTTTGCCGGTTAATACCAATTTACCGGCACCGTCAGTAATAAAATAACTTTTCCCGATAAGGTTTGCATTTACAGTGATGGTGATAAAATCGGTTGCAGGTGATGGATAAACAATAAATTCAGAACTATTTTTTATTTCGTCAATTCCAATTGTTGAAACTAAACTACAGGCGCTTGTATCCGAACATCCACTTACAGATAATATAACGGCATAATTTCCATTGGCTGTGGGGGAGTAACTTTGACTGGTAGCCCCTGCAATTGGTGTATTTGCATTTCCGCAGTTGATCCATTGGTATGAACTTCCTGTTTGGTTAGTTGTTAAAACATTGGTATTTGAATTTAATGTGATGGTTGGAGTTGGCACCACAGTAACCGTTATTACGTTTGAGTAAACCTGCGAAAACCCCGGTTGAGATACTTCGGCGCGATAATAAATCGTTGAAGACAAATTACCTGTTGTGTATGTTGCAGCATTTGCTCCGGTTCCTCCTGAAACATTGGTCCAGCTTGAAGAGCCATTAGGAGATTGTTGCCATTGGATATTACCTGTATAGCCGGTTAAAGTCATAGCGGTAAGGTCTTGAAAACAGATCACCGAACTTGAAGCCGCAGTGCCTGCAACAGGCGGAATTGATGTAAATGCGGTTACATTTATTGAATATTCCTCCACTTCTCCATAGGCAGTATTTCCGCAAGGCGAAGTTGTTTCATTATTATAATGAATCCTTGCTCTAAGTCGTTTTAAACCTAAAGAAGCATTTATTGGACAATTAATTGTTGCCGAATAAGGCCCCACTCCCGGACTGCCGTTAACAGTTACCGGCAGATCATCTAAAAAGTCTCCATTGCTATTCCAGTCTACCCAAATACCACACTGGTCATTTGGAAAGGTAAGGAGGCCATTCGTGATTGCAATGAAAAGAGAAGACCCTTGGGCCATATTTGTGGCAAGGGAAGAATAGCTTGCATACCCCCCTGTTGAACAAATGGAAGAATTGTTGATCGTGCCAAACGTTACATTCGAAATATATTCGTCACACTGAAGGCCGGCAGCAGCGCATGAGGTGGTATCAATTTCCCTGTTTCCTAAAGGATTTTGAACAGAGGGTGTTTGAACCGAACTCACTGTAAATGACGTACATTGCGCATCTAAAACATTACTTATTGTGGCAGTTAAGGGGACGTCATAGGTGAGCCAAAAATAATTTGTTCCGGCGCTTAGCAATTGAGTTCCTGTAATCGTAAAAGTTCCGTTTGGAGCGTTTGAAGTTGTTCCGAATTGGGCGGTTGTAGCAATGGTATTGGTTGTGCCGGTATAAAAAAGTTTTGCATTTGTAATATCTGTTGTAGGGTTTGTAGAACCTGAAGTGTTAAAAGTGAATGAAGTAGCACTTAGAGGAGCCAGATTTCCATTTGTAACAATTTCAACACCAATTATCCCCTGATTTATTTGATTTGGAGCTACGTTGGCAGTATCGTTTTGAGTAGTGGTGCTGGAGGTGAAAACCATTGGTACGGAAGAATAATAAACGGATGATTCCCAAAGCCCGCGTCCAAAGGTAGCGGCCCTTAACTTGCTATCCTGAGGGTTTAGGTCATAGTAAATTTCAATTTCACCAATTTTCACATTAGGTAAATTGGTATTATAGGCAACCCAGTTATTAGTACCTTGTTTGAAATAAATTCCAAGTTCAGTACCTACATATAAATGAACCTCGGTTGTTGATTGTTTATTTTGAACTATTGAATAAACCGGGATCTGTGGCAAGCCAGCTGAAATATCTGTCCAAGAAATTCCACCATCAACAGACTGATAAACTTTAGTTGCATTATATCCGCTCAATGTAACCCAAAGTGTGTTAGGATCATCATTTTTAACCGCTATAGATTTAATAAATCCAAAACTCACCGGTAAGGTTCCGGTAATATCATTCCATGAAGCTCCTCCGTCAGCAGTTTTCCGGATAATAAAATTACCTGCAACATATAAAACCTGGTTATTTGAAGGTGCAATAGCCATGGAACGAATTAGACCTATTGAGTTCATAGTATTGTATATCATCGTCCAGTTTGTACCCCTGTCAGTGGTTTTCCAAACATCAGCATATCCTGCATACAATGTTTGTGGGTCCACAGGGTCAATAATATATGGAGTAACCCATGCCCCACTGCCAGCAGCTGTTGGTTCAATATCTGTAAAATCATTCACCCAATGGTCGGTTGTCCTTGTTATTTGGCCATTAACGTAAGAGCCGTATTGAATATTCACATCGGTATAATCAATTAAGCATTCCAAGCCGTCACCTCCCTTTACATCAAACCACGCACCGGCCGAAAGAAGCTTAGAACCATTGTCCTGCAAGCCTGTGATGATTTCAGTTGAAACTGTTTTCGAAACACCAAGTTTATACATTTGGCTGATTACCAACCCATTGGTTTTGTCTGTCCAGGAAATACCATTATCAGTTGAGGCGTAGATCCCGCCATCGTTACATTCGAACAAAACCCCGTTGCTCTGGTATTTTAAATTATGTTTATCCGCATGCACGGAAGGGACACCTCCGCCTCCATACCAGTGATTAAGAAGGGTCCAGGAAGTTCCTCCGTTTACAGAACCCCAGGTATTTACACCGCCAACAAACAAATTGTTGGCATCAAATGGAGAAACTTCAAGGCTTAAGCTGTACGAGCCCTGGCCGCCTGTATCGGTTCCATCAGCATCGTAACCTAATAAGTTGGATGTTACACCATCAAAAACCTGCACAAATGCCCCACCGCTATTTACGGATTTATAAACACCATAAAGTGTGTTGGTTGCGGCAAGAGCATAAATCCAGTCGGGCTGATTAGCAGAAACAGCCAGTTCTATTCTTTGAGCATTCGGATCGATAAAAGAATTGGTCCATACTGTTCCTCCGTTTGTTGTAACAAAAATTTCACCGTTTTGAGTTGAGCCGTATAAGGTATTAAAATCCCCGGGTTTATACTCCATGTCAATAAAAGAATTTGCAGTCAACTGATTACTCCAGCTGGTACCGCCATTTGTAGTTTTATAAACACCATTTGTGGTAGCAGCAATAATAGTCTGATTATCAGCTGGATCTAACAAAATACGGTTGACCATTTTCCAGTCAGATATGGCAAAACTTAGTCCTGTAACATTCCATGTAAGACCGCTATTTGTTGACTTAAGAACCCCAATACTGTTGTTATTCCAGGCATCTTTGTCTCCTGTAGCAATATAAATTGTATTAGAAGTAGCATAGTCGGTAGGAATAATAATATCACTTACAGCAAGAACCCCATTATTATCCGTTAAACAGGTCCAGCTTGCACCGTTATCGTTTGTAACCCATAATCCACCGGCAGCAGTACCAACCCAATAGGTGTTAACATCAGTAGGGTGGAAAGCAATACAATTAACACGACCAATTCCCGAATAACCTCCATACGAACTGTTTGTTCCTAAATTTAGCCAGTTTGCTGATTGTAGAGAAGGTGGTTGAGGATTATCTATTAAATATTCTTCATAAACCTGTTGCGCTGTTTTACTCGGAAATTTACCTGTGGCTGGATCTACGAGGCCTTCCATAGCATATTCCCAACGCTTAAATTGTTTCCACCCGGCAGCTTTTGTCTTTACTCCATTTTCATAATAATAACCTTTGTCAACCTTAAAAGGTGCCCAATAGGCATTAAAAGCATTTTTGTAATCAAACAGGGTTAATTCTCCTTTTGATTTATTAGCAGGTAAGTTTTTTAGCCAGGCTTGCGAATTCGCAATGCTGCTAAAGAATAACATTACAATCGTAAATTTTATAAATAGCTGTGTTTTCATAAGGTTTATCCAAGTTATAAATGCAAATTTTGTCCGTTATTATATTTATTGTTTTCAAATCAATCTTGTCCTAAACGATTTGTTTAGTAAACAAAACTACTGATTTCATTGGATAAACAATAATATATTCGACGAATTTAGAAAACAACCCATTGAATTATATTTTGTGAAGGACCGTTGTATAATTCAAACGGTTTATCAAGCCAATCCTGTAGCTTGATTTTACAAAAGGATTCAACCTTATAAATGCGACAAGGTTAGAGAGATGGCAGTTAAATTTAGCCATAGCCTTTAAAGCTTCCAATAGTCAAATGGCTTTTTACCGCTTCTGTAAAATAAATTTTCTTCGCCTTTACACGATGACGTTTTAAATATTTCCGTTCTGCTAAATCAGCTTTGCAAGCACCGCTTCGTTTGTCCGAATTACCTTGCAGTTCTATACAAACAAGTGATTTGTCTCTTCCTATTCGCTCGGCTATTTCTGGTTACAAATATTTTCCCTTGCTAACTACATCTATTATGTATCTTTGCACTAGTGTTAAATGACTCATACGGATGCGCATTTTGGACAAGGAGCATTAAGACAAATTTCACCATTTGGCGAAGGGGAAAAGAATTTATTTACTTTTCTTCCTTTCTGAAAAAATTTAATCTTTTGTTCCTCTCAAATTTGCATTTATTAGTTAATTCAAATATTTAAAAGCTTTGAAAATAATTTACATCGCCTACAACAAGCCTTCCGGAATAATTTGCACAACCGAAAAAGTTGCCGGCAATATCATAGATGCAATAAATTACCCTGATAAAATAATTCCGATTGGTAGATTAGACAAAGATTCGCAAGGTTTAATATTACTTACGAATAACAAAAGCATCATCAATAAAATAATTCATCCCGATTTTGAGCATGAAAAAGAATACATAGTAACTCTTAATTTACCCTTAAGAAATCAATTTTTAAAAGATATGGCAGCAGGGGTAAGTATAGGTGGCGAGATTACACTGCCATGCAAAATTATGGCGGTACCAGCCTCCAGAAGAATTTTCAGCATTGTATTAAAACAAGGCTTAAATCGTCAAATACGCAGAATGTGCCATGCCTTTAATTACCAGGTAATAAAATTAGAAAGGGTGAGAATTATGAATATTAAATTAGAGAAATTAAAACCTGGAGAGTGGCGATATTTATCGGAAGCGGAGTTAAGTGAATTGGTTAGTCAATTAAAATAAAACACCCTTTCAAATAATTGAAAGGGTGTTTTATTTTTAAATTATTCTAGAAGTGAAAAGTTGCTCTTAAAGAGGCAGTACCTGTATTTGAACCTTTAAAACCAAAAACAGTTCCTTGATTTAAATCAGTATCAAATCCAAATTTAGAATTGCCAGATGCTGCAACAGTTTCTATTTCAGCCACTATTACCCCATCATTTTCCTCTTTTGTAGATTTACTTTTTGCACTCGTTTGAAAGCCAATGCCCCAACCATATTCGGCACCTATTGATATTTTAGGTAAAATAAAATATTCGGCACCAATAAAACCACGCACTCCAAGTCCAAATGTCATTCCTGATTTAGATGATAAAATTCGAGAACCAGTTGCTCCCTCCGAAATTACGGCGCCAGTATTGGTATCCCAAGTAGTAGATGTAGGCGTAGGAGTAACTCCAGAAGCGGCTACTGCAGTCATGGTGTTTCCATAAGTATATTTTTCAGAAGACATGTTAAGCCATAACATCGCGTCGGCTCCGTAATACCCTTGCAAACGTGTTTTACCTCTTCTGAACTCTTTACCAGCACCAATACCTATTAGGGTAGATTTTCTGGATAATTCATCCTGTTTTTCTGCCGCTGGCGCTGGAAATACAGGAGGAGTAACAATTGCATCGTCTATAACAAGATTTTTATTTGTTATAGCATTAAAGCCCAAACGCACTAAAGCTCTGTAAGCCGATTTTTCATCAATAAACTTTTTACCGATAATTGTTTGATTACCATTTAACCAGCCAACACCAGGTGCGGCATTAGCTACATTGCCATTAAATGCATTACCAATAAAATTAAAAACAGGGTTGGCATCCATGCTGATAGCCCAATCATTTGCTTCTGGCAGAATTGGTTCACCTTTTTTAGATGTAAGGTCTTGCGCATATATACTTGAAGCGCACAGGGCTAAGGAAAATAAAATATTTGTTTTTTTCATGATTGTTTTTTAAAATTAAATATTAATTTATTTAAAATTATCATCACAAAAATATAATAGAGTTCTTTTATTATTTACTATCGAGCTTATACTTACTAACAAGGTTTTGTGAATAATCTAAACTTTCCAAGCTTTATTTTCTAGGAGAGGAACAAACTTAAATTCACCATATTCTGTTTTTTCAAATTGCTTTTCTGCAAGCTTCTCAATTAAGGTCATTATCTGAACTTTAGTTCCAAGGGGTATTACTAATCTACCACCAATTTTAAGTTGTTGTAATAATGCATCTGGGATAATAGGACCACCTGCTGTAATTATTATTTTATCGTATGGTGCAAATACCGGTATGCCTTTATAGCCATCACCATAAAAAAACTTGGCTGAATAACCTATTGAGGGTAAAAATATTTTGGTTTTATCAAACAGTTCTTTTTGCCGCTCAATGGTATAGACTTTAGCACCCATTTCTAACAATACACTTGTTTGATAGCCAGACCCTGTGCCAATTTCCAATACTTTTTCACCACTTTTCAAATTCAATAACTCGGTTTGAAAAGCAACAGTATGAGGCCGTGAAATAGTTTGACCTGCACCTATAGGATGTGCTATGTCTTCGTATGCACGTTCAATAAATGAAGAGTCTAAAAATAAATGTCGCGGTACATTTTCTATCGCTCTAAGTACCTCAGCATTTTGTATCCCTTTCTCCTTCAATAATTTAGACAATTGCTTCCGCAATCCAATACCTCTATGTTTGTATTTATCCTCTAACATTTAATACGATTATTGAAATATGGTAAATTATTTATTAAAAGAATTCAAGCACTTTTAAAAGTAATAATTTCAATGAAAATAAATAATTCTATACAATTAAAACTCTCTAAGTGATGTTTTCGAAATAAATCCGCACATTAAATGGTTCAAAAACTGTGTGTTTTTCTTTTGTCTTGATACAGAAGAAACAAAAAATCAAGAACAAAGGATTCCTCCCCACCTGCAAGCCGGCAGGGGGCTTATTCATTCCTCACGCGCGTTTTCATAAGGATATTTTTTGCGAAAAAATGAAATCATCTGTTTTTATTAATATATCTGTTTTGTCGAAATTATTTTGAAAGCTTTACTAAAAAATAATAATTTAATGAAATACAAAATTAACATTTATGTACTCATAAGTA
>CAMBDK010000126.1 GCA_945865315.1 Chitinophaga pinensis
AATACTGCCTTCAAAATCAAACTCAGCATGTTCCAGATCAAATTCAGAAGGCTGAATAAACAATTTATCTTGTTTTTTATCAATATAAAGTTCTACATTAAGATCTACATGTTTGTGCTTAAAAAAGGTGGTATCCTTGTCTGTTATCACATTTACCAAAAACTTTGAATCAACTGAAACTTTTATCTGATCGGGAGATATTTTGAATTTTGATAGCGCCTTGTTTACAAAAAACTCCACTGTAATTAAATTTTCTTCGTTGATTTTTGTGATATCAATATTTTCAAGTTGAATTGATTTTAAATCGAGGTGAAATTCTTCTTCCTTATTTTCAACCGGTTTTTGGGAAGCAAAGGCTTGAACTATATTAAACTCTCCGTTTTTGTGTTGAACAACATGAATTTTTCCGTTACTAATCTTAATTAATTTTATATCCATTTTGCCGCTCATAAGCGTAAATAAATCAAAACCCAAATAAAGATCTTTTACATCCACAATGGCTATTCCTTTTTTGCTTTTATCTTGATAAAGCTTGAGGTTATCTATATCAATAGAGATATATGGAAAATTGGCAAACGGGGATATATGGCTGTCGCCCATTTCTACTTCTCCCTTAAAATCGGCATTGATTGTTGTTAGCAGATTTTGCACAATTTCATCTTGCTTGACAAATAAAATTGAAATCAAAATCGCTAACAAAATTAAAGGAATAACAAACAACCCAATAAATAACCTCTTCAAAAATTTACGACTCATAAATGCAGTATTTTAATCGCAATGTAAGATTTTTTTTAAAAGATTTTTTATATTAATAAATCACAAAATCCTAAATGAGTTCATTCTATTGCATCCTAATGAATTATGGAAATGCTTGACACGTGGTCGCTGCCCAATGGTTTGTTGAACTAATTGTCAGCTAACCAACGGTAGTTACCCGATGGTATTTTCCCAAAAGGTAATAACACATTAGGCGTAAGCTAAGCGTAACCCATTGGCTTTACCAATGTGTTAAACACAGAGGTCTAAATACAATTATCTATTTAATTTGCCCGAACGGAACTCAGAAAATAAAAATATTTTTCAATATTTGATAGTGTAATTACATCAATATTAACTTTTTTCTTTGTGCCACCATTATTCTCATATTCCCCGGTATTCAAATTAATAGTTTTGGTGGCTGCTTTTACAAGACCGTCATTTGGACTTCTAACGTATTCCTCCAAACCGTAACCTATTAATTTCATATTGTTCGAATTGACCTGTAAAACCTAAATCAGTTTTAAACCAAACAATATTAATAGGCATTTTATTCAATATACTTTAGTTTAACATGTTCAATTTGTTTATTCGGTTTTGCATAACTTAAACGTTCAATGCGTTGGGTTTTATGATAACTATCAAGACCAGAACAGGTAATGGTATTTGCTTTTTCGAGATCTAAAAAACCATCGTCACATAAACAGTAGGAAGGAAAATAAAGATGTTGAATTTGCCCAATGATTAAAATAGTACCATTAATAGTAATATCTATGCGCTCTTTGAATTGCAATCCCAATTGAATCTTGCTCTCTTTTACATAGGGTGCTAAAAAACCATCTTTATAATCAATGGTTAAACCTACAGCATCAAATTCAGAAACCTCCTTTGCGTATCTGGCTGATGTTTGATGTCCCTTTTCAAAAATAGTTTCATTGAGGTGATTAATTGTATAATAGCCTGTTTCAAGAATATTAGTTAATGTATTACGGTCAACAGCATCTGGTCTTACAATAAAAGCAATAAGCGGTGGAGAAGCACCTATGTGAACAATAGAGCTAAATACCGCTAAGTTGGTTAAACCTCTTTCATCTATCGTTCCTAGCAAACAAACACTTTTAAAGCCACCTACACTATTAATAAGAGCAGCACGCTGGCTTTGCTCCATTTGCAGTATTTCATTGTTAGTAATGTGTTTTTGCATAATTATGTTAGCAGTTTTTTTTCATTATAGAAACAATACTGTTAGGATTATTTCTATAATAAATGTAAGTGCGTAAGTTTATTTTATTAACTAAATATTTTGTTGACGCTAATTCGTAAAACTTGGCATCTGCAGAATATTTTTGTTGAAAGGGGAAATCTTCAAAAACATTTTTTTTCCCAAACAAGGTCGCAAATAGAATGCAATCATCAACATGAATTAACTCCGCGTTATTGTTTCTATCAGGCACATAATAATCTTGTTCTTTATCCACAATAGTTTTTGAGGTAGAGGCAATTAAATCAAAATGCTTAATTTCATTTAGGCAGCTTTGCAAATGGTTTGATGCATACTCATCATCCGCATCAATTATGGTAATATATTCGCCATTACTAATTTTTACACCATAGTTTATAGATGCTGATTGACCGATATTAGCATGACGTAGGTATCTTATTTTACTTTCGTGTTGAATAGCATAATTGAGCAGCAAGCTTTGTATATTATTATTACTTCCATCGTCAATAACAATTAATTCAAAATTTGTAAATGTTTGATTTAAAACGGAATCAATAGCACGTTTTACAATATCAAAATTTGTGTTGTAAACAGACATTAATACGCTTATTAGAGTGGGGTTTTGCATTTTTTTTTAATAATTTTTTAACTTATTTTAAAACTATTTATTCCTCCTCCAACTGCTAAAATCTGACCAAGCTCCCAAGCCGATTCAATTGATAATAATAGAATTAGCATTAGCAACATCAATAGGATTACGATTTTTTTACAAAGGTATTGATGCTGCACCACATGGGTAATATCGTTTACCAAATTAATTTTTATTCCCATTACCAGAATTACAAAATATGCAATAATTTGACCTGTATACATATTTTATAAATCTTCTTTAAAAGAAAGTTTTGCGAAACCCATATACTTAGGAAAAAATTAAAGCATGGTTTTCGGAAGAAATCATAAAATCCCACACAGTATCCATATCACTTTTTAATAGTTGAGTTGTTTTAAAGGCATGCATCATTGCTGTAGCAAAGTTATTTATTTTGTTTAATTAATCTTATATTTTATTAAACAAAAGTAATGTTTATATTTCAATCAAAACTTAACTTTTACGAATAAAATGTATAATGAAATAGTTTTCTTAAAGCTATTTTTTTATTTTCAAGGCCTCGGGAAACAATTAGAGGGGAGTATATAGATAAAAATAGAAACTTCAAAAATTAGTATTTCCCTTCTGGATTAGTCTATGATAAGGGAAAGGGAGCATTTCGAACGCCACAGGTAAATGTTATTATAGCTGCAATTGCCAGTAAAATTATAGGGCTTTCCAGAAATAAAGAAGGGACTTAACTCTTTTTTTAAAGCTAAGTCCCTTTCTGCGGAGAGGGCGGGATTCGAACCCGCGATACCCTTGCGAGTATACAAGCTTTCCAGGCTTGCTCGTTCGGCCACTCTGACACCTCTCCTGTTTACCGATAAATGAATGGGGTGTAAAAGTATGAATATTTTATAATTTTAGTATTTATTTTTTTGATTTATTATTTATTTTAATCACCTTTACGTTAATATTAATGTTAAAATTTTAAATTGCTACTGTAAAAGCAAGTCTATAAGCATAAACACAAATTTAATACCTACAAAAAAATGAAAATAAAATTATTTTTATCGCTATTACTTATATTCTTATTAAGATTAAATTCAAGTGCCCAATGGCAGCCCATTGGCCCTGGAGGAGGAGTAATAAAATGTTTTGCATCTGCTGGGTCCAATCTTTTTGCCGGTACTTACGGGGGAGGAGTGTTTTTAACTAGTAATAACGGTTTGCTATGGACCCGTGTTAATAATGGATTAACAAATTTAGATATTCTATCATTAGCAGTTTCTTCCAATGGTACAACTGTTTTTGCAGGTACTTATAATGGAGGAGTATTTAAATCAACAAATAGTGGTGGAAATTGGACGGCAGTTAACGCTGGCCTCACTAGCACAGCAGAATTACAAGTTGGCGCGATGGCTATTAGTGGAACCAATATTTTTGCTGGAACAAATGCCGGAGTTTATATTTCTTCGGATAATGGAGGCTCTTGGCTGCCTTTTAACAATGGTTTAGGAACCACTTTAGATGTCCTTTGCTTTGCTGTAAGTGGCTCCAATATATTTGTTGGTATTGGTAGTGGGGGTGTATTTTTGTCCACCAACAATGGAGGATTATGGACAGCAGTAAATACAGGCTTAACAGATAATTATGTAAAAGCTTTAATAATAAATGGCTCCACTATTTTTGCAGGTACCGATGCAGGGGGCATTTTTAAATCGTTAAATAATGGAGCCCAATGGACAGTTTCTAGTCCCGCTGTCCATTGCACCTCTTTTATCTCCATTGGAACCTCTATTTATGCTGGTTTTTGGGGTGGAGGCGTTTCTAAATCTACAAACAATGGAGGACTATGGACGCCGGTTAACGCTGGTTTAGATATTAATGTTTTAGCTTTGGCTAATGCAGGTACTACAATTTTTGCAGGTACTGATGGTAAAGGATTATATACATCCAGTAATAATGGCGTAAATTGGTTAGCAGATCAAGGTATAACAAATACTAATGCACAATCCTTATCCATAGCAACAAGTGGGACAGATATTTTTGCAGGTGTTTTTGGAGGAGGTGTTTTTTTATCTTCCAATAATGGATCGGGCCCTTGGTCGGCAGTTAATACTGGCTTAACTACTCCTTCTATACAGGCTCTTGCTACTAGCGGTTTAACAGTTCTTGCAGGTACTTATTCTAACGGTATATTTAAGTCGACAAACAATGGCGCACAATGGACAGTAGCAAATACCGGTTTAACTAATTTAAATGTTACTTCATTCGCCGTTAGTGGCCCTAATATTTATGCAGGTACTTTCGGTGGTGGTATTTTTAAATCAACCGACAATGGCAGCAATTGGATTGCTGTTAATACAGGCCTTACCAATACCACTATTCTGTCCTTAGCAACTAATGGCACCAAGGTTTATGCAGGAACATTTTATGGTGGGGTATTTTACTCTAATAATAATGGAACTAGCTGGTCTGCCGAAAATAATGGGCTTACAAACAATAATATAAATGCACTTACCTTAAGTGGAGAACGTGTTTTTGCAGGTACTTTTGGTGGCGTATTTTCTTCCATCAATAATGGTACCAGTTGGTCAGTGCAAAATACAGGTTTAACAGAAAATGATATAATAGCATTGGTTTCACTTGATTCAAACATTTTTGCAGGAACGGATGGTGGCGGTGTTTTTTATTCCAATAATTATGGAAACACTTGGACTGAAGGAAATACTGGCCTAACAAATTTTTCTATTTTTTCATTAAGCATTAGTGGGTCTAATATTTTTATGGGAACTAAAGGAGGAGGCGTTTGGAAACGACAATTAAGCGAATTTGGTATAGCACTTGGGCTGAAAGAAACTGTTAACAATAAAACTCGTTTCAACATTTACCCCAACCCTTTTACTTCCTCTTCTACACTTCATATAGAAGGAGATTTAAATGCTAATAAAATAAGTTTAGTAATTTATGATTTAATAGGCAAGGAAGTAAAAAGGCTAGAAAATATTAAAGAAAACAATGTAATAATTGACAGGATTAATTTGATTGATGGGATATACTTTTACAAACTTCTCGAGAACAATAAAATAATTGCTACTGGTAAGCTTGTTGCTGAATAAACAATATTTTTTTTGAAATAACCTAACATTATTTTTTTTTATAATATCCATTGTTTTTTTAGTATCGATAGCGCATAATATTTTATTTTTTATTTATTTAAAGCAATTAATAAAATAAAAACCTTCATTATCAGAGGTCTCTCTAAATATTTTTGGGAGTCCTATAAAATTATATAATAAATCCTTTTTAAAATGACAAAAAAGCTACTCTTAACTATTGTATTTACTGCAATGATACTATTAAGCTTAAATGCTCAATGGCAGCCAATTGGGCCAGGTGGAGGAATACTTAAATGTTTCGATATTGGTGGAACTAATGTTTTTTCTGGAACTTTCGGTGGGGGCTTATTTTTGACAACCAATAATGGGGTATCTTGGACAACATCTAATAATGGCCTAACAAATTTAGATGTGCAGTCGATAGATATAATGGCTAACGGCACCACAATGTTTGTTGGAACTTATGGAGGAGGGGTGTTTTTATCTACAAATGCTGGAGCTAACTGGGTAGCTGTAAATACAGGTTTAAGTACCGGCCCTGCCAATCAGGTTGGAGCTATTGCTATTAAAGGAACTACTGTTTTTGCAGGAACCAATGCAGGGGTGTTTAAATCAACAAATAATGGTACCAGTTGGTCACCAGTTAATACTGGATTAGGAACAACATTAGATGTTTTATCTCTTGTGGTAAGTGGAACAGATATATTAGTAGGCATAGGAAGTGGTGGCGTATTTTTATCTACTAATGATGGTGGAACCTGGGTTCAAAAAAATACCGGCTTGAGTGATCTTTATATAAATTCATTGGCCGTAAGCGGCTCCAAACTTTTTGCTGGAAATAATAGTGCAGTTTATAGCTCTACAAATAATGGCGGCTCCTGGTCACTTGCTGTTACTACACCAGGACTTGTAAAATCTATAGATGTTAATGGTTCAACAATTTATGCTGGTTATGGTACGATGGCAAGTGGTGGAATTACCAAATCAACAGATAACGGTATTAATTGGACAACAGTAAGCACTGGCTTACCTAGTGATAAAGGCATTAATGCTGTATTGCAAAGTGGTAGTAATGTTTTTGCTGGTAGCGACGGAAAAGGATTGTACATTACTTCTAATGGTGGAAGCTCCTGGGCATCTGATCCGGGGATTGTAAATACAAACGCGCAATCATTATCACTAGCTACCAGTGGTACCAATGTTTTTACTGGAATATTTGGTAGCGGCATTTACTTAAGTTCAAGTAACGGATCCGGTCCTTGGGTAGAAGTTAATTCAGGATTGCCCAGCAATTCTATTCAAGCATTAGTAACGAATGGCACTACAGCTGTTTTTGCAGGTACATATGCTAATGGGGTTTATAAATCATCTAATAATGGAACTTCCTGGACAGCTTTAAATTCTGGCCTTTCCAATTTAAATGTTACATCATTTGCAGTTACCGGCACTTATATTTATGCAGGAACCTTTGGGGGTGGTGTGTTCCGAGCAAATATTGGCGGCAGTACATGGACAGCCGTTAATACTGGATTAACTAATTTAAATATTTTATCATTGGTAGTGAGTGGAAGCAAAGTTTATGCAGGGACTTTTTATGGTGGGGTGTTTTATTCCAGCAATAATGGTAGTTCATGGACCGCGGTAAATAATGGTTTAACAAATCTTTCTGTCAATGGATTGGCCATGAGTGGATCTCGTATTTATGCAGGTACCCTCGGTGGTGTATTTTCTTCCAATAATAATGGGAGCTTGTGGACGGTTGGAAATACTGGATTGACAGATTTAGATGCAATGACATTATTCACTAGCGGAACAAGAGTTTTTTTAGGGACAGATGGTGGTGGTGTGTTTCTATCTAATGATAGTGCCATCACATGGTCTGCTGTTAATACAAATTTAGGGAATTATAACATTTATAAATTTGCTGAAAGCGGCACAAGCATATTTGCAGGAACAAAGGGGAGTGGCGTATGGAAACGACTTATGTCTGATTTTGATTTTTCTATCACTACTCAATCTGCTAATGTTACTGCTTGTGCTGGCGTTGATTCTTATTTTTCCGTTGCTGCCACCGGCGTTAACATAACATACCAATGGCAAATAAGTACCGATGGTGGTAACTCTTTTAATAATTGTTTTGATGGAAGTGATTATAGTGGGGTATATACAAATACCCTTACTATTATTGGTACCCCTTCGTATTTTAATGGCTTTCAATACCACTGTGTAGTTACTTGTGGAAATACTATTAACTCCACTTTAGCTACGCTTACCTTAAGTGAAACACCTAGCTTAAGCATTACCAATCCTCCTTCTACCTGTTCGCCAAATACTGTAGATATAACCAACGCATTTATTGATTTAAATTCAACTGCCGGAACTGTAAGCTATTGGACTAATTCAGCGGCAACTACTGCATTAACTTCGCCAACTAATATAAGTTCCGGTGGTACCTATTACATAAAAAAAACTTTAACTTCCGGTGTTTGTTATGATATACAGCCCGTAATAGTGGATATAGGAGTAATACCTAATTTAAGTATTACCAACCCACAAGCGGTATGTTTGCCCAATACAATAGATATTACAAACACGTTTATTGATTTGAATTCAACATCCGGAACAATTAGTTATTGGACCGACTCAAATGCAACAGTTCCTCTATCTACACCCACAGGAATAACTGCAGGCGGTACCTATTACATTAAAAAAACATCCTCAGGAGCTTGTTTAGACATAGCCCCAGTTTTAGTAGTTATTTCTACCACGCCTGATTTATTAGCAACTAATCCACCTGGAATTTGTGCCCCTAATTCAGTTGATATTACCACCACTTTTACCGATTTAAATTCCGCAACAGGAACAGTAACTTATTGGACAGATGCTGGAGCCACCATCCCCTTAACAGCACCAGCAAATGTAACTGAAGGTGGAACCTTTTTCATTAAAAAAACGGTTAACTCAGGATGTTCGGACATAGTATCAGTAAAGGTTATTATATGGCCATTACCAAATATAAGTTACACACAAAATCCATTGGTAGTTTGTTTTAATGAACCACCCATAACATTGTCAGCAGCCAGCCCTTCAGGAGGTACCTATAGTGGTGCTGGTGTAACAAATAATTCTTTTAACCCCTTTACTGCAGGGCTTGGAACTTGGCCTATTGTTTATACTTATACAAATAATAATTCTTGCACCGATTCTTCAACACAAAATATAAATGTTACTTTATGCACTAGCGTAGACCCTTCAAATAGCAATGATAATAAAGATGTATTCATTTCTCCGAATCCGTTTAATGCTTCTTTATCTATAAGTGGTTTTACAAAAACGGCAGATATAATTTTGTATAATATGCTGGGAGCTAAAGTAGGATCGTGGAATATCAGTATCTCATCCAATAAAGTGGATACCCGCTTTTTACCTTCCGGAATTTATTTATTGGAAATAAAAACTTCGGGTGGTATTTTAAAGAAAAAAATAATCAAAGAATAATATCTTTTTAATTTCTATTTTTTAAAAACCTCTCCCCATCCCTCTCCCTGAAAAAGGAGAGGGAGTGTTTAGAGTCAGCCTTAACTTATATAATGTTTATTATACGCTATTGATTTTAAACTTATAGAAAAATATTTTTCAGGTTTAGCATACAATTTTAAATATTCCGCATTAATATTTTGTTTGGTATAAATTGCACACAAACTATTTGAAACCCTATATAAATTAGCATGTTCCTTAATAGGGGTGCCCTCT
>CAMBDK010000127.1 GCA_945865315.1 Chitinophaga pinensis
CCATGCTTATGTTTTTGTTAAGAGAAAGTCTAAGCAAAAAAAATGTCCAATCGTTAAACAATTAAAAACAAAACAAAAAATGAAAAATTTACTAACGACAGCAATTGCAATCTTGGGACTTGCAACGATTACAATGGCACAAGTGCCGTCTTATGTTCCTACATCTGGCCTTGTTGGCTGGTGGCCATTTAATGGTAATGCAAATGATGAAAGTGTCAATTCAAATGACGGAACAGTTACTGGTGCAACTCTTTCCATAGATAGGTTTGGCAACACAAACAGTGCATACAGTTTTAATGGAATTTCTAATAAAATATCAATACCAAATGTTGCAGTACAAGGCTCAAGTGATAGAACTATTTCATGTTGGATAAAAACAACTTCAAATGGTCCTGTATCAATGATAATATCGACTGGTTCTAGTAGCTATGACAATGGCGGTTCTTTTAATTTAAGACTTGATAATTCAAATCAATTTATAGGTTTTATGGGTGGTGATTTTACGTCAAGTAATTATGACTATCTACCAACAGGAACAACAGTGTTGAATAATGGAAACTGGCATTGTATCATAGCGACATATACATCAGGAACACTAACATTATATGTTGATGGCATTGTTGAACATACAGCAAATTTGAACTTAAATACTGTTGGACAATCTAACTTTATTGGTGTTTCACAATATCCTTCACCAAGTGAAGATTGGTTTAACGGCAAAATTGATGATATCGGCATCTGGAATCGTGCATTAACCCAACAAGAGATTACTAATTTATACAATAGCGCAAATTGTGTCAACAACCTAACAGTATCACCATCAAATAATCAATTACAAACGGGAAGCACCGCCATATTTACCGCAACAACATCCGACCCTAATCCAAGCTATGTTTGGCAAAGTGATTTAGGACAAGGGTTTCAAACTTTGAATAATTTTGGCAACTATTCGGGCACAGGCACAGCAACTTTGAATATTTCAAATGTTCAGTTATCAGAACACAGTCAACCGATAAGGGTAATCACGACAGCAGGCAATTGTACTGATACATCAAATATTGCCATTATTTCAATTGCAGATACTTGCATAAACTCAATTACAGATACAACCCTTATAACAGTAACTGACACGCTATTAATCAATATGCAAATTACAGGAATCAATCCGCCCAACAATTTGAATACACTGAAAGTATTTCCTAATCCTGCAAATACGCATATTACTATCAATTACGGAAACTTTTCAATCATGAGCGGATATAAATTACGTATTGAAAATTCATTGGGTCAGCAAGTGTTTCAAACCAATATTACGCAACAAAGCGACTATTTGAGCTTGACAAACTGGGGTGGCAACGGAATTTATTTTGTTCGAATAATTGACGCACAAGGAAACACAATCGACATCAGAAAAATCGTGCTTCAATAGCCCATCCCTTAACAGCATCTTAAACTTAGAGGCAAGCTTACACCTGAATTGCCCACCGGTTAAACAATTAAAAACAAAAAAATGAAAAAATATCTATTTCTTTTAATGTTAATTTTTGTATCATATAGGGATGCAGAAGCCCAGAATGAAGGCTATATTGTAGGCAACAGCGGTACTGTTTATAAAACCACTAACAGCGGAGCAAACTGGATAAATATAGCCGGTGGCGGTGGTTTTCCCCAGTTCAGCGTAGCGTGTCAAAATAAAATTAAAATGTAAATGGTTAGCAGTTAATTGTTAAGCGTAGCGTGCCGCTACGCTTTTTTTTAACAAGGCTTCCAGCCTTACACATAGCACATCACACACAACAATGGAAACTAAAACAGATTCAGATAAATCATATCCATTTAAAAGGTAAATTTGTTTCTTCAAATATTATTTTATGCCCAACCCCCTTAGGCGCTAAGCTGTGCTTAGTGATTTTCCTAATAGGTAAGCTGTGCTTACCATACACAGTGATCAAACACAGCAATCTGTTTTATATTTCTACGACATTTTTTTGTAATTTTTTTTTCTGCCATTGCAGGTGTTATTTCACCTGCAATTTACGAAGCGCCTTTCTGCCCCCCGTAGACGCTAAGCTGTGCTTAGTGATTTTCCTAATAGGTAAGCTGTGCTTACCATACACAGTAATTCAAATACAGCAATCTGTTGTATATTTTTGCGACATTTTTTTGTAGCTATATTTTAAAAAACAACAAAACAATTTGAATTTTATTACAAGTTTTATTTTGCCAGGTTTGAATTACTGTGCATAGTAAGCGCAGCTTACCAAATAAAATGACACTAAGCCCTCACACACTGGCAAAGCTCCGGCTTAGCACCTACGGTGGCCTAAGGGAGAATAGCAAGTCTTATGAATTTAAGGAAATTGTAAAAGAGTAGCCAGCAAAATTTAAAGCATAATTAGCAACAACAAAAAATTTAAACATAAAAAATAAAAGAAATTAATTAAAACATTAGGATAATATTATTAATTAATTTATATTGTATTTTAAACTTTAAATAAAGGATAATAAATATGATATAACCGCTCTAGTTTTAAATAATAATCACAAAAATATTAATATTTATAATTATGAAAAAATATAGCATTTTTTCTAAAATAATACTTTTTATTTGGTTATTTGGTTCAATATTTCTTATTCTCGTGGATAAGGTATATGCTTTAAATACACCTCTTCAAACTCTTACTTTTCCTATTTGGTTTCCAATATCCATATTTGTTTTAGCTGACTTAATTAATATGGTATTTGTTTTTTTTAAAGATTTTTTCAAAAAAAAATGAACTCTTAAATAAATTTCGATAAATGCAAAACCAATAAAAACAAGTAACATGTAAATTCATTAAATTCTAATCCCAATAATCAATACATCATCTACTTGTTCCAAATTACCTTTCCATTTTTCAAAAGTTGAAAGTAAAATTTCTTTCTGCTCATTCATTGATTTGTGTTGTATTTCGAGGAGTATTTTTTTCAATGCAATATCTTTTAATTTTTTACCTTGGCCACTCAATGAGTCATTCAATTGACTATTTAACTTTTCCTCTCCACCAAATTGATCGGAATACCCATCGGTAAAGGTGTAAATAATATCTCCTTTGCGCAATCCAACGGTATTTATCGAGAAATTCTTTTCTTCTCCATAGTGCATTCCCACAGGCATTTTGTCTGGTTTAAAAATAATAATATCATTATTTCGTACTATCCACAATGGATTATTGGCGCATGCAAATCGTAACCATAAACTTTTAAAATCAAAAACACAAAGCACAGCATCCATTCCATCTTTGCTTTCATATTGTGCACCCTCGGGGTTTAAGGAGGAGATGATTCTGCTGCGCACATAATCCAATATTTTATCTGGCGAATCAATTTTTTTTTCGATAATTGCCTCGTTCAAATAACTTATATTTAATAAACTCATAAAGGCGCCTGGAACGCCGTGACCTGTGCAATCGGCTGTAATCAATACAAACTTATTATCAATTACATTGGCCCAATAAAAATCGCCACTAACAATATCTTTTGGTTCATATAATATAAAATACTCGGGTAAAAATTTATTTAATAAGGCATCACTAGCTAATAATAATTGTTGTATTCGTTTTCCGGCAAAAAGGCTATCGGTAATTTCTTTGTTTTTCTCTTGAATAATATTTTCTGTTAGTTTTCTTTCTGTGATATCGGTATCAATTAATACTAATTTTTTAACAAATCCCTTTTCATTTAAAACAGGAGTAAGTGTGCTACGCATCCATATTTTTTTATTATCACTTGTAATATTGAGGCTGTCGTAAAATAATGTTTGTTTATTTAGAACGCATTTATTTATTAGTTCCTTAATGTCTCTATTAGAACTTACATCTTGTAATTTGGTTTTTCCTTGCTCTTTCCATTTTAATAAATTAAAGCCAAGTATTTTTTCCATTTTTTCATTTATCCATTCTATATTTCCATTGGGTTCGCAAATTATTACACAATTATCAGTTTTGCTAGCTACAATGGATAGCTTTTCCAACTCTACGTTTAACCTTTGCTTTTGGCGGTAACTTTGGTAAATAAAAAATGTAAATACTAAAATAAATAATAAACCACCTATTACAAACCATAATATAATAAGCTGTTTTCTTTTTTCACTCCTCGCTATAGCATCTTTATCCTCTTGCTTTTGTTTAGTATCATTTTCTATATTTTTAAACTCAAACTGCATTTGTTTTTTCAATATAGATTTTTGACTTTCTACATTATTTATTTTATAGTCAGTCAATTGCAATAGGGTAGATATATCCATTGCATTTTTAAAATATTGTGCGGCAGCAGGCATTTTGTTTTCGTCAAAAGCTCTATCACCCAATTTTTTATATATTATTAAAAGCTGCTTACTAATATTACTTATGTTTTGAGGATAATTAAGCTTCTTAGCTTTCGTTAAAGCGGCTACAGAATATTCTTCAGCTTTTTTCAATAAGAATGCTGAATTATTTTTTTGAAGTGGTAAATTAGCTTGTTTCAAAAATATAGAGCCCATAGAAAATAATGAATTTGAAATTCCTTCTAGGTCGGATAATTCTGTTGATAATTGAAAACATTTTTGGTTCCATTCTAATGCTGTATTATATTTTAAGGCAATGGAATCTATATTTCCATCCATTTCAGCTTCCATCTCATAAATCTCTGCTATAGCACCGGATAAAATTGAAACACCTGTTTTATCTTCTGATTCTTCTCGGATTTTTAAACTTTTATTATAAAATTCTAATGCTTTCTTAAAATATTTCTTTTTTGCAACAGGTTCAAAAAAAGAAATTCCTTGCTCTTTATTAATAATTCCAAATTGGTAGAGCAAAATAGCTATACCCTTTTTGTCACCTATCTCTTCTAATATTTTTAAACTTTTGGAAAATAATTCATTGGCTTTGGGGTAATTTCCTTGGGTGCTATATGCTAAACCAATATTTTTGAATGAGATAGCGGTACCATGCATGTCGCCTATTTCGCTTTGTAGCTTTAAGCTTTTGTTGAAATTTTCAAGGGCCTCTGCAGTGTAACCTAGCAATTGGTATGTTTCGCCAAGATGACTTAAGGAAATAGAAGCTCCCTCTTTATCTCCAATTTTATTCTGTATATCTAAACTTTTATTAAAACAATCAATGGCCAATTTAATATCCCCTTTTTTTCTATAAACAGCGCCATTATTTACTAAAGAGTTGGCAATGCCGTATTTGTCGCCTATTTTTTCTCGTGTTTTTAAACTTATCTCATACCATTTTATTGCCATGTAGAGATCCCCTCTTTGCTTGTAATAGTAGCCAATGTTATTTAAAGCATTGCCTTTTGAAATTAATAAAGATTTTTTTTCAGCAGCATTCGCATCATTAATTTTTAAATTAACAATTTTCATCACTTCCAAACAAAGTGGTAATACGGTATCAATATTTGATAAATAAAGTTGTTCGGAAAGTTCTACATAAATGGATGCTCGGGTAGTATCAGGGATAGCAGTATTTAAGACATTTAATAATGAATCAACTTTTTTATTGCGGCTATTTTTAACATTATTTTGTTGCGCATAATTAATATTTAAAATAAAATAAAAGGATAATAATAGTAAAATACGAAACATTTGAAATTCCTTTATTAAATGATAGTTTTTCCCTCTCATATTTATTCTTTTGTTTTCTGGAGTAGCGTTTTAATTATGAAAATAATAATAAAATATTTCCTGCGAATTAGCGTTTTAAAATAAAAATATTATAACAAAATATTGCAAGTTCAAATATAGTGGCGCCTATATAGATATATCATTTATTTACTCAAATATAGGTTTCTCTCCGAATAGATAGTATGAAAAAACTCATCCGTTAAATCATCTATAAAATAAATAGCCTCTCCTGTCGATTTCATTTCGGGGCCTAATTCTTTAATAACTTCAGGGAACTTATTATATGAAAATACTGGAATTTTTATGGCATAGCCTATCTTGCGAGGATTAAATTTAAAATCTTTTACTTTTTTATTTCCTAACATTACTTTGGTAGCATAATTAATATATGGCTCATCATAAGCTTTTGCAATAAATGGAACAGTCCTAGATGCGCGAGGATTTGCTTCTATTATGTATACTACTTCATTTTTAATAGCAAACTGAATATTTAATAAACCAATAGTATTTAATGCTAAAGCTATTGTTTTTGTATGTTTTTCAATTTGACTTATTACATTATCACTTAAATCAAAAGGAGGTAATACGGCATACGAATCTCCCGAATGTATTCCTGCCGGCTCAATGTGCTCCATTATACCTATTATATAAACATTTTCACCATCACAAATGGAGTCCGATTCGGCTTCTATAGCACCATCAATAAAATTATCGAGCAGCACCTGGTTGCCTGGATGGTCGCGCAATAAATTTACAACGTGCTCTTCTAGCTCTTTCTCGTTAATAACAATTTTCATATTCTGCCCCCCCAAAACATAGGAAGGCCTAACAAGCAATGGGAATCCTAGTTTTTTTGATAGTTCTACCGCTTGCTCTCCATCTTCTATTACTCCAAATTTAGGATAAGGTATATTGTTATCTTTTAACAGTTGAGAAAAGCTACCCCTATCTTCGGCTAAATCTAATGATTTATAATCGGTTCCTATTATTTTTATACCATATCGTTCTAACTTTTCTGCTAATTTTAATGCTGTTTGACCTCCCAGCTGAACAATAACACCTTCGGGCTTTTCATTTAATATGATATCGTAAATGTGTTCCCAAAAAACTGGTTCGAAATATAATTTATCGGCAACATTAAAATCTGTTGAAACTGTTTCGGGGTTACAATTAATCATGATAGCCTCATAGCCGCATTCTTTAGCAGCCAATATCCCGTGAACACAGCTGTAATCAAACTCTATCCCTTGTCCTATTCTATTAGGCCCGCTGCCCAATATGATAATCTTTTTCTTATCGGAAGCGATGGATTCGTTCTCATCTTCAAAGGTGCTATAGTAATATGGGGTTTTTACTTCGAATTCTGCTGCGCAGGTATCCACCAATTTATATACCCTATTAATTTCTAATTCTCTTCTCCTGTTAAATACTTCACTCTCCAAACAATTTAAAAGATGAGCTATCTGTCGGTCGGCATAGCCCTTTTGCTTCGCTTCATATAATAATTCGCGCGGTAACAGTGCTAGTGTATATTTTGATATTTCCCCCTCCAGCAATATTAATTCTTCTATCTGATTTAAAAACCAGGAATCGATACGCGTTAGTTTTTGTATCGTTTTAATAGAAATACCTAATTTTATAGCGTCGTAAATATGAAAAAGTCTGTTCCAGCTTGGCCTTTCTAAACTTTTTAGTAATTCTTCTTGATTTGTAACTTCTCTGCCATCGGCACCCAATCCATTGCGTTTTATCTCCAGCGATTGACATGCCTTTTGCAGCGCTTCCTGAAAACACCGCCCTATCCCCATCACTTCGCCTACCGATTTCATTTGGAAACCCAATTCGCGATTAGCTCCTTTAAATTTATCGAAATTCCATCGTGGTATTTTTACTATTACATAATCTAGGGTAGGCTCAAAAAATGCTGAAGTAGATTTTGTAATCTGGTTTTCTAACTCGTCAAGGTTAAAACCAATTGCTAGCTTAGCGGCTATCTTCGCAATAGGATAACCCGTTGCTTTACTTGCTAATGCTGAGGAGCGTGATACCCGTGGATTAATTTCTATTGCAATTATATCTTCAGAATCATCGGGATTAACAGCAAATTGCACATTACACCCTCCTGCAAAATTTCCAATGCTACGCATCATCTTAATGGATAAAGTACGCATCTTTTGAAAAGTGCTGTCCGACAATGTCATTGCAGGCGCTACGGTAATGCTATCACCAGTATGAACACCCATAGGATCGAAATTTTCGATAGAGCAAATGATAACTACATTGTCGTTACTATCCCGTAATAACTCAAGTTCATATTCTTTCCAACCCAATACAGCTTTATCAATAAGAACTTCGTGGATAGGGGAGGTGTGCAGCCCCCTGTCTAGTGCTTTTTCAAATTCCTCCCGCTTATATACTACGGCTCCTCCGCTGCCTCCTAATGTGAACGAAGGTCTTATTACTAAAGGGAATCCAAACTCCTGAGCTATTTCTTTACCTTCCAAAAACGATCGGCATATTTTAGATTGAGCCATCCCAACCCCTATTGACTCCATGCGCTGACGGAAAAGCTCTCTATCTTCTGTTACATTTATTGCTTCAATGTCAACTCCTATCATGCGTACGCCATATTTTTTCCAAATACCCATCTCGTCGCAGCGCATCGCTAAATTAAGAGCCGTTTGACCACCAACACTTGGCAATACGGCATCTATATCCTTATTCTCTTCTAATATTTTTATTATTGACTTTACCTCCAAGGGCAATAGGTAAATGTTATCAGCTGTTATTTTATCCGTCATTATAGTTGCCGGATTGGAGTTTATAAGTGTTACTGCAACCCCTTCTTCCTTTAATGAACGTGCCGCCTGAGAGCCCGAATAATCAAACTCGCATGCTTGTCCTATAACTATTGGGCCGCTACCTATTATTAATACTGATTTTATGGAAATATCTCTAGGCATATTTTATTGTTTTTTTTTGATGGACTTTTTATATCTTGATTTTAACCATGATTTTTAAAAGATATTATTGAATTCTTTTGCTGGTATTTTTAATTTCTTAAATACATAAAAATGGTGGCTAAAGTATAATAAATTTAAGAATATACTTGAACTAAATTATTATCTTCAATTATATCAACACTTTTTCAATTATTGTATACCTTTTATAATAGCATCTGCAACAAATTTACAATTAAACAATAAACATGCGCTAGAATTTAAAAATATGCTGTTTTTTTTATTATCTAATTTGAATCTGCGAATTTTTAGTTTTTTGTTCTTATTAGTATTTATAATGCAAATTACTTATCTTTGCCTTTAAGCGTAGCGTTATTTTAACTTTAGTTTTAGCCTTTAATAGTTTACTTTTGAAATTATTTTTTTTATAAATACTTGATTAATAGTGCTTAATAAAATATTTTGAATTAATAAAAATTACTGATATAAAAAATACATCGATTTATCGATTAATTTTATAGCTCAAAGTATTAAATACCTGCAAAATTATTTTGCTGGATTGCAGGCAAAAAAAATCTAATGAAATAGCCTATTAAACTATTATTTAGTGAATAACTATTTTAAATACAAAGTTAGCATTCAAATTTTAAAAATATTTAATCAAAAACGCTGGCAATAAAAGAGCTTTAAAAAACATATTTAATTTATGCGAAATTTGAAATTAAAAACAAAAATAGTTTTATTTATTTTTTTATCTTT
>CAMBDK010000128.1 GCA_945865315.1 Chitinophaga pinensis
AATGAACTTGCTGTAATAAAAATTAAGGTAGAAAGTGTAAGGATTTTTTTCATTTGTTTTGTTTTAATAATTTTTAATCAATTTTTGGTGTACTGGATTTATAAATAAAATAATTTTTAAAAGTTTTAATTCATAAATGAATTAATTAGTTGCCAAAAGTTTTAAAAAACAAGGAATGGAATTTTAGTAGCTAATTTTACTTTGTCTTGTAATTTATTTTTTGCAGGTCAAATATAATATTTTTATCGCTATGTATTTATAAATTAAACCTCGATTATTCTATTGCATAGTGAAGTTTTCGAAATAAATCCGCAAATTAAATGGTTCAACAACTGTGTGTTTTTCTTTTGTCTTGATACAAAAGAAACAAAAAATCAAGAACAAACGATTCCTCCCCACACGCAACCCTGCATCGCTTTTGTTCATTCCTCACGCGCGTTTTCATAAGGATATTTTTTGCAAAAAAAAGAAATCAGCTATTTTTATTAATATATCTGTTTTGTCGAAATTATTTTGAAAGTTTTGCATCAGTAATGTTAAAGAGATGTTTTTTTTCATCTGTTTTTATTAAATGCGCCATAAATCTCTTTTTATAAGAAGCATTAGGGGAGGAGGGGGTATTAAAAAAAAACCTCAACTATTGATAGCCAAGGTTTTTTGTTTTTTAAAAAGTTGTCCGATCAGGTCTCGAACCTGAACTCTTCTGGACCAAAACCAGACGTGTTGCCAATTACACCATCGGACAATTAAAACTTATGTATTATATCGGGTTGCAAAACTAACAATTATATTTTAAGTACAATAGAAATCTTATGTTTTTTTTATTATAACCAATCAATTAATTTTCTAATTTCGCAAACATTCTAAATATTCCAAAAAAAGAATGGCAAATAAATTCTCATTCGCTCTGATTAACGAAAAATAAGAACATATATGAATACTACTTCCAATTATCAGCGTTTAAATAATATAATAGGTTGGTTTGTCTTTTCAATTGCTGCCTTTGTATTCCTAAGTACCATGGAAGCTACCGCTTCTTTCTGGGATTGTGGCGAATACATAGCCTGTGCTTATAAATTAGAGGTAGGCCACCCTCCGGGAGCTCCAGTTTTTTTATTAATTGGTCGTTTTTTTAGTTTATTTGCTTTGGGAGATACCGCCAAGGTAGGGATGATGGTAAATGCCGTATCCGCCCTGTGTAGTGCCTTTTCTGTATTGTTTCTGTTTTGGTCTATTACTGCATTGGCCCGCAAGATAACAGATAAAAAGGGCGACTTAACTACAGGTAGAATGTATGCCGTTTTTGGTGCCGGACTTGTTGGTTCATTGGCTTATACATTTACCGATTCATTTTGGTTTTCGGCTGTTGAAGGGGAGGTTTATGCCATGTCCAGTTTCTTTACCGCAATTGTTTTTTGGGCAATCTTAAAATGGGAACGCGAAGCCGATAATCCACATGCCGACCGTTGGATTATTTTAATAGCATACTTAATAGGATTGTCAATAGGCGTCCATTTGTTAAATTTATTGGCAATACCGGCAATTGTATTTATTTACTATTTCAAAAAGTTTGAAACGGTTACTCGAAAAGGATTAATTTATACCACTGCTCTGGCAATTTTTATTTTGGGTGGTATTCAAGGTGGTGTAATTCCTTTAATTGTAAAGATGGCCGCTAAAATAGAAGTGTTTGCTGTTAACAGCTTGGGCTTGCCATTTAATAGTGGAACAATTATTTATGCCCTTTTACTTATTGGTGGAATTGTTTTTGGATTGCGTTATACGGCAAAAAAAATTAAACCAATATTAAATACAGTAATCCTCTGCTTTACAGTTATATTAATTGGTTACTCTTCCTTTTTAATATTGGTTATTCGCTCAAAGGCAAACACGCCAATGGATGAAAACAATCCTGAAAATGCAGTTAATTTATTATCTTACCTTAACCGCGAACAATATGGTTCCTGGCCTGTATTATACGGTCAGTATTTTTCGGCTCCCGTAGATTCTAAACACCCTTATGATGATGGTAATCCTGTTTATACTCAAAATGAAAAATTGGGTAAATATGTGATAACAGATGATCGTAAAAATTCTATACCAAAATACGATGATCGTTTTTGTACTGTTTTCCCTCGTATGTGGAGCAGCCAGGCCAACCACGTTTCGGGATATAAGCAGTGGACAAATCCCAAATATTACAAACATATAAATACTACCGATCCTCAAACGGGAGAACCTACTACTATTGATAAACCAACATTCGGACAAAATGTAGGTTTTTTCTTCAACTATCAAATAGGACAAATGTACATGCGTTATTTCCTGTGGAACTTTGTTGGAAGGCAAAATGATATCCAAGGCCATGGAAATAATTCCGATGGCAATTGGGTAAGCGGTATTCCGGCAATTGACAATGCCCGCTTGGGCCCACAAGTTGGAATGCCGGATGGTGGGGATAATAATATGGCGAAAAATGTGTTTTACGGCCTTCCATTAATTTTAGGCTTAATAGGAATGTATTACCACTTCAAACAAGACAATAAAAATGCAGCTGTTGTAGGGATGTTGTTTTTCTTTACTGGCGTTGCAATTGTTATTTATTTGAATCAAAAACCATTCGAGCCGCGGGAGAGAGATTATGCCTATGCCGGATCTTTTTATGCTTTTGCTTTCTGGATTGGTTTAGGAGTATTGGCTATTTATGATTTTTTAGAAAAGAAAATGAATCAAACAGCAAGCGCTATTGCTGCAACAGTGGCATGCCTGTTGGCGGTACCTACCATCATGGCAAAAGAAGGATGGGACGATCACAACCGTTCCACCCGCACCATAGCACGTGACTTTGCTGCTAATTACTTGAACTCCTGTGCCCCCAACGCAATATTATTTACTAATGGTGATAATGATACCTTCCCTCTTTGGTATGTTCAGGAAGTGGAGGGCATTCGTACCGATGTGCGGGTAATATGTTTGGAACTTTTGAATACCGATTGGTACATCGATCAAATGGTACATAAAGCATATGATTCCGACCCTGTTCCCTTTTCTTTAAGTAGGGATCAATATAGGCAAGGTACCAGAGATGTTGTTCTTTTCCATGACTTTAACGATAAAAAGGTGCAGGGCCATATTCCTGTAAAAGATCTGATGGATTTTGTGAAAATGGACGATAAAGAGCATACTGTGCAGGTTGCTAGAGAAACTTTTTACAATTATTTTCCAACTAAAAATATGCGTGTGCCGGTAGATAGCGCAACAGTAGTTAATAATGGAACCGTTCCTAAGGAACTGGCTAATCGTATTGTTAAAAATATTGACTGGACAGTTTCTGGTTCCTATGTGCAAAAAAACGATTTAATGGTAATTGACTTGTTGGCAAACAATAATTGGAAACGACCAATATATTTTGCAGCCACCGCTCCTGCTAGTTCCTACTTAAATCTTACGCCCTACCTGCAATTAGAAGGTTTAGCATACCGACTGGTTCCTATCAAAAAAAATGAAAAAGAAACGCAGGAAACGCGCATAGCTACTAGCATCATGTATGATAAGGTAATGAAATTTGCTTGGGGAGGGATGGATAAAAAAGGCGTTTATTTGGATGATGTATTCATCCGCTCTTGCGCTTTAAATATACGGCAACGTTTTGGTGCTTTGGCGAATGCTTTAATTGATGAAGGGGATAAAGAAAAAGCTATAAAAGTGCTTGATAAAGTAATTGAAATAACGCCGCAGGAGAATGTTCCATATGATGCTACGATGTATTCAATTGTGATGGGTTATTACCAGGCGGGAGCTTTTGAAAAAGCGAATAAAGTAGCAATAAAATTATTCAATAATTTCGAAAGTAACATAAAATATTATTATTCATTAGACAGATCCGATTTAGCGTCTTATCAAAGCGATATTGATCAAGCTCAGGATATTTGTGAACGATTGATATACTTTAGCGATAATTTTAAACAAGATGCCGTAACAAAAGAATTAAATTTGCGATACAAGGCATTAACCATGGCCTATGGTCTTAGCCCTAAAATGAGGGAGCGGCAATAGTATTTTAATTAGTTCTTTAAAAATTTTCTAAAAAAAGCCTAATAAAAAAACAGCATTTTATATTGTCCCTATAAAATAATTAACTTTATAAAGCTGGTATTTATTTTCTTCGGCGTTCTTCATACAAAAGGATGAAATTGTTTTTCAATTTCAAAAATATATATTGTAATTTCGTATAAAATACGCTATTCATGTTTTACCCACTTGAAATAAAACCTCTCATAGGTCTTTCGGACATGTTGTTTGATTCATCCATGGCGGAAGTCGAAAAAAAAATTGGGAAAGCTACCGAAGTGCAACTAATTGACGATATTATAGAATTTAAAACTACAGTTTGGCACTATTGGGAAGAGGAGTTTGCACTGTTTTTTCCTGAGCAAAACAATCAAATGTTTAACAGTGTTGAAATTAATAATATTACAACATTATTGTGGGGGCATCGTATTTTTGATTTTAAAAATAAAAAAATTATTGCGTTATTCAAAAGTAAAGGATTTATGAATTTCGAAACAGAGCAGCATGATTGGGGCGAAAACAGCTTGAGCTTTGATGAAGCATGCATCGATTTCTATTTTGTGAAAGATAAATTAATGACCATAAATTATAGCAAACCTATTCTTTTTTCACAAGTTTTAATTACTCAAAATTAATGGCAAAATTATTTTTAATAGGGTATATGGGTGCCGGCAAATCCACTTCTGGTGAGAAGCTGGCAGCATTGTTAAATTACAATTTTATTGATTTGGATAAGTTAATCGAAAAAGATTACATGTTATCTATTCCCGAAATATTTGCCACCAAAGGTGAACAAGGCTTCAGAGAAATGGAACACCAAACATTAAAAAGATTACTTGAAAAAGATAATTTAGTAATTGCATGCGGTGGTGGCACTCCTTGTTATTACAATAATTTAGAGCTGATAAACAATAATGGGATTTCTGTTTACATTAAAATGAGCGTGGATGCGCTGGTGGATAGGTTAGTAACTGCAAAAGAAAAACGCCCGATCATTGAGAATAAAACAGAAATTGAATTGCGCAGCTTTATTAACAGGCAGTTAATAAAACGCGAAGATTTTTATCGCAAAGCACAATTTACCGTTAAAGGGAAAGATTTAGATATTAATGAACTAGCGCTATTTGTTAAAAAAAAATTGGAAGTTAGCATTTAACTTTTTTTGGAAGTGAAGTTTTGTCGAAATAAATCTGCAAATTAAATAGTTGAAAAACTGTATGTTTTTCTTTTGTCTTGATACAAAAGAAACAAAAAATCAAGAACAAACGATCCCTCCCCACTTGCAACCCTGCATCGCGTTTGTTCATTCCTCACGCGAGTTTTCATAAGCATATTTTTGCAAAAAAATGAAAGCATTTGTTGTTGTTAATATATTTGTTTTTAAACAAATTTATTCTTAAAACTCAATAAATTTAATATGCAGTGGTCTCTTATTGTGCCAAGTTGTTGTTTCTAGTCTAGTGTAAACTAAACGGAGATCTCTTCTAAACCAGAAAACTGATGTTTTTTTTTCAAAATAAAAATTATTGTACCAATGGCAGCAATTGCCTTTCCGGTAGCGGTTAAAACGAAGGCAATCAGTTATTTCACCTTAATTCCATTTGATGATAAAGCCCCAATATTAAACCAACCAACAACTTTTGTAATTGAATTGGGATTTACATTTTTAATATTACAACTTACGTTAGCAGGAGGCGTTGCAAACAAACCACCATTGGTGGTTTGTTGACGCACTTCGTTCAAATAAAAAAAAGTTTCCGGAGTAATGGCATAAATATCCACATTAATGCTATCACCTATAACAAGCGGTTTATCGCGAGGGGTAATTGCTTCCCTTATTGGACGGATGAATAAAAACCCATCAGATCCTCCGCCCGCAAATGCACCATCCTGAGATAGATTCATATTGCCGGGATTCGAATAAAACAGACCGTTTTTATATGTTTTTATCCAATAAAAATTTGTAATACCTGAAATATCATAAGCAAAGAAAGAAGCAAAATACTCTTGTTCTCCGGTCGTTGAGCCACCGCTCCCACTTTCCTGCTTGGTGGTATATCTCACAGAATCAATAAAAGGTGAAGGGTAGGCAATTGAGCTCCCCTGAAACTCTTCTCCTGAATAGGTCACTGACAATGTGTATGAATTAAAATACCGAACCAAGGTATCACCTGGGAATGGTGTCCAAACATAATCTCCATTATTGTTTACATCGGTAAAATTATAAACACGTCCTTCATTATCGGTAATTTTAACCGAGGCACCTGTTGCGGCTGGCGAGGGTGCATTATTAAAATATCCCGAAGTTTTTGTTAACCGAATTTTTTGTGCTCCTTGTTTATTATTTAAGAATGCATCAATTGCAAGCTGGGTGGCTCCTTCATCCAACTTAACAACAATTACTTTTTCGCAACTGGTAAAAAAAATAACAAATAAAATCAATAGAACTAAATTATTTTTCATATTAAATCGGTTTTAAAATTTGAAATTAAATGACACTGCCGGAATAACAGTGCCTATAATAGTGTATCGCACAGCTTCTGTATTTACAGGGTTGTCCGTATTTTGTCTAAAAAAGATGGAGAACGCATTCTGACGATTATAAACATTATAAACAGAAAACACCCAAAAGCCTTCCCATTTGCGACCTTCCTTTTTCTTTAGTTGTAATGTTGCAGAGAGATCTAAACGATGATAAGCCGGTATGCGGTAATTATTTCTTTTTTCTTCTGTATTGTGAGGTATCGTATATCCTTGAATCTCTATGCGGTTGGTAGGGAATGTTGCAGGTGTTCCTGTAGCAAACACAAAAT
Organism: Chitinophaga pinensis; assembly: GCA_945865315.1. Classification (GTDB taxonomy): domain Bacteria; phylum Bacteroidota; class Bacteroidia; order 2-12-FULL-35-15; family 2-12-FULL-35-15; genus 2-12-FULL-35-15. The sequence continues at coordinate 6,885 of CAMBDK010000128.1, forward strand.
TACCGGAAAAGCTCAACCGTTTATTTAAATCATAATTAGCTACCAAACTTACATTATGTAATTTATCAAAACGATTAGGGAACCATTTGTTTAAATTGATCCCATTCACCTGTCGTTCGGTACGTCCGAGGGTATAACTTAACCAACCATTAAATTTGCCTTTAACTTTTCGCAAATAGAATTCTGCTCCATAGGCTCTTCCTTTGCCACTTATTAAATCACCTTCCAAATACTCATTTAATAATAAATTAGCGTTGTTGATATAATCGATCTGATTTTGCAGCATTTTATAATAGACTTCCACTGAACTTTCATACATATCATTTTTTTCAAAATTTTGAAAATAACCCAATGCGATCTGATCACAAAGTTGCGGCTTAATATTATTTGTTGACGGAGTCCATACGTCCAAAGGTGTTGATGCCGTTGTATTGGAGATCAAATGCAAATATTGTGTTGTTCTGTTATAACTCGCTTTAATAGAGCTTCTTTCAGCAACATCTAATTTTACTGAAAAACGGGGTTCAATATTGTAATATGGTTTGATTATTTCACCTGATTCGTATGCATTAATCGAAGCCAGTTCTTTTCTGAATCCTGCAATAGTATCTCTGTATATATATTCAGTTCCTTTTCCTAAATAGTGGTAAGCTGAAAACCTAAGTCCGTATTGGAATATCAGCAAGGCACCCACTTTTTGTTCGTTACTAATATATAAGCCTGACTCCAAAGTATACTTGTCATCTAAACTGAAATTATTGGTTTTCCCACCGCTTGATGCAATTGCATTGCCAGGAACAAAATTGTAATAGGTTGACTGAAGCCCAAATTTAATAGTGTTTTTTGTATTTGGGAAATAACTAAATTCAGGCTTAACACTGTAACTTATAATTTTTGATTTCCATTCAAAAGAATCCTTCCCTTTTTCACCAAATGCCAGCAAATAGTCGTAATTACTATATATTAGTGAAGTATTTAAAAATAATTTATCACCAAAAACATGGCTCCATCTAAAAGTACCCGTTGCATTGCCCCAGTTAAATTTAAATCCGGCCCCGAATACATCACGGCCCAAATAACCGGAAAGAAATATTTTATTTTTATTATTAACAGTGTAATTTGCTTTAGCTGTTAAATCATAAAAATTAAATTTAGCCTCCTTCAAATCGCCTTTCAAAAAAGGTTTTGCAAGCACATCTATGTAAGACCTCCGGCCGGCAATAATAAAAGAACCCTTTCCTTTAAAGATAGGTGCTTCAATAGAAAGACGGCTAAAAATGAGACCTATGCCAGCATTTACTTCTAACTTTTTGCTATTGCCATCTTTCATTCGCACGTCTAAAATTGAAGATACTCTGCCTCCATACTCTGCGGGAATTCCTCCTTTAATTAACTTAACATCCTTTACAGCATCTGGATTAAAAACTGAAAAGAAACCAAATAAATGGGAGGAATTAAATACCGGGGCTTCATCTAATAAAATTAAATTTTGATCAACACCACCACCTCTCACATTAAAACCACTTGCGCCTTCTCCAACGGTAGATACACCGGGAAGTAGCTGAATACTCCTTACCAGATCCACTTCACCCAACAATGCAGGGATTTTCTGAATTGTTTTAATATCCAGTTTAATCACGCTCATTTCTACATTCTTAATATTCGCATCTGACCTTTCGGAACTCACAATTACTTCTTCTAAATTTTGAGTATTTTCCGAAAGCTCGAAATCCAATTTCAAATTTTCATTTAAAATTATTTCTTTTGTAATCGGCTGATAACCTATGTAATTAAGGACGATTGTATAGTTTCCTTTAGCAACAGAAACTGAGTAAAATCCATAAACATTTGCTGTCGTGCCGGTTCCTAATTCTTTCACCAAAACAGTTGCTCCAATAAGCATTTCCCCATTCTTTGCATCTTTCAGGTATCCGCTGATAGTATATTTTTCCTGGGCAATCCCAATAAAAACAGGTAACAGAAAACAAAAGAGTAGGCTAATTTTTCTCATATATTTTTTCTAAAACAATATTACTGTTGAATCTAAGACTTAAAAAAAACGATTCGACTAAAACACAATAAATATGTTCTTTTCATTCTTTGGGCAAAATTAAAAATAAATAAAAAGTTAAACAAGTTGTGCAAAACATTTTTCAATTATGCCTCCGTCTTTTTTTTCCCTTATTGCCATTGCAATATAAAAATACTTTTAACATTCTTATTGTTCAGTATAAGTTTTTGCTACGGTCAAAAGGAAATTTTTCTTGTAAAGGGAAACATTATTAAGGAACGTGTATGAATTATACCAAAGTGAAATTATATTTAGTCTAATTTTGGATATTTGATTTTTTTTATTACTTTTGAACTAAATTATAAATCATTTATTATGGCATTACCAAAACACATAAAAGTAAAAGAGAGCATATCTGAGCTTAAAGCCCTTTTAAA
>CAMBDK010000129.1 GCA_945865315.1 Chitinophaga pinensis
TTCATTTATGGACAGCCGTTGGGTAGTTGCTAAATCAACAGATTATGGCAATACCTTTTCAACCGATGTGAAAGCAAGCGGTTGGGGTAGTTCTACCGAAGTTTGCGATTGTTGCCCCGCTGCAATTGTTTCATCTAGCAATAAATCTGCAATACTTTACCGTGATAACAACAGCAACATTCGTGATATTTGGACAGGCATATCAAACAATGATGCAGCATCTTTTTCAACTGGTTTTGAAGTGGATAATAACAATTGGATGGTAATGAGTTGCCCTTCAAGTGGCCCCGATGGTGTTATTATTGGCGACACGCTTTATTCAACTTTTATGAGCAGCGGCAGCGGAAACTACCGAACCTATTTTAGCAAATCTTCAATTAGTACAGGCGCAATAGGAAGTTTTTCAAACCTTACAGGAGCAATACCAGGATTAAGCCAACAGAACTACCCAAGAATTGAAACCGATGGAAACGCAATGGCGATAGTTTGGAAACAAACAGTAAGCGGTGTTGCACAACTTCCAATTTTATTTACAAATAACATTTCAAAAGGATTTCCTGCAAGCTATGACACAGTTGATCTAGATAACATCACAAATGCCGATGTTGCCATGAAGAACGGAAAAATTTACGTAGTTTGGCAAGACGATGCGACAGAAACAGTAAAATATCGTAGGGGCACATACACCCCAATGAGCACTGGAATAAATAAAGAATTTGAAAATAACTTTTCAATTTTCCCCAACCCTGCAACAGATAAACTAAACATCATTTCACCCGACAATAAAATATTTTCTCTAAACATTTTAAATTCATTTGGCGAAAATATTTATTCAACAAAAGCAACATCAAACTTGCAAATTGAAACTTCAAGCTTCGCATCTGGACTTTATTTTATTCAAGTAAATTCTCAAAATAAATTATTTACTCAAAAATTCATAAAACAATAAGAAAAATATTTTTATTCTTGGTTATTGCAACAGAAAAACCTGACCTTATGAGCATTTTTGTATGTTTAAATTTTAAAAGAAGATGCCAGCACCTTCCTTTAAAAAACGCGATGAAATACACAAAAAAATTAAGAACTTTGGAAAATAAAATAAAAAAATAAAATGAAAAACTTATTGATTCTTATAATTTCCCTGCTCACGATTGGTTTTGCAAATGCGCAAAGAATTTATGATGGGTCAGGTAGGTCCTCGGGAAGAATAGATGGAGATAGAATTTATGATAGTTCCGGCAGAACAATTGGAAGAATAGATGGTGATAGAATTTATGATGGATCTGGTAGAACCATTGGCAGAATTGATGGAGATAGAATTTATGATGGCGCTGGCAGGACAATTGGCAAAGTAAATGGTGATAAACTTTATGATGGCTCGGGAAGGACAATTGGCAGGATAGATGGAGATAGGCTTTATGATGGTTCTGGCAGGACAATAGGAAGAACAGAAGGATTAAGAAAAGTACAAATAATAATATATTTTTATTTCTTTATGTAAAACTAGCCCTTATTTATATAGCTGTTCTAAAGGCAAAAATATTTTTTACAGCTATTTTTTTTATTTATATTTGTCAGTAATAATTTTATGTTTTTTTTACAGGGCGAAATATCAAATAGCTAATCTTTAGCTTAATTATAAAAACAAAAAGACAAAAACATTATATGAACGAATATTTAGAGAAAATTAAAAAGGCTACAGAGCCTTTAAGACAGCAAATTGTTAATCATAAAGTTTATTCAGCAATAAATGACATAGACGATCTGCAAGTTTTTATGCAGTATCATATTTTTGCAGTTTGGGACTTTATGTCATTACTAAAAACCCTGCAAAATAATCTTACCTGTACTACCGTTCCTTGGTTTCCTAAAGGCTCGGCCGACACAAGACACCTTATTAATGAAATAGTTGTTGGCGAAGAAGCTGATATTGATAGCTTCGGCAACAGGAAAAGTCATTTTGAACTTTATCTGAACGCGATGCACCAATGCGGTGCAGATACTTCGCAAATTGAAAAATTTATAGAGGTATTAAAAAAGACAGGAGACTTTAATGCAGCGTTTTTAGCTTCCGAAACACCTATTGAAGCTAGTAAATTTGTAGATTTTACATTTAAAATTATTGGAAGTAACAAAGATTATTTACAAGCAGCAATATTCACATTTGGAAGGGAAGACCTAATTCCTGGAATGTTTGTATCATTAGTAAATGACATACATAAAAATTTCCCCAACAGCATATCAATTTTTAAATATTACCTTGAAAGGCATATAGAGGTTGACGGAGACCACCATAGTCATCTTGCATTACAAATGACATCCAACCTATGCGGAACCAACGAACAATTTTGGAAGGAAGCAGAAAAAGCTACTGTTGAATCTTTGCAAAAGCGTATTGACCTTTGGGACGGTGCTTATAGAAAAATTATGAATAGAACAACTACTGCCATAGCAGCATCTTGCTAAAAGTAAGGTTCCTATTGGTGAATTGAACTTTTGCATTTAACATACATTAGTTTAGCCTAAAAGGTATTATTGGATTCCAAAGTTGCCAGCTTGCTGCATGTGATAATGTAATTGCGCTATTTTACCTAGGTTATTACTGCAGGTTTATTGCATATTTTTCTTTTACAGGGCTCAGCTTAGTATGATGAATATAATCAACCTTAGTTTTTATGGAGAGGTGAATTTATTATTTTTTATTTTTCAGTTTGGCATTTTTTATTGAGTCAATTTTTTCCTGTTCAGGTGCATCATGAGTAATTGCCCTTACTTTATCCGTTTTTTCAATCCAATTCTTTTTTGTTACTTGTTCAGTGCCTACTGTTCCTGAAGCAGGTGTTTCATTTTGTGCTTTTTTATTATCTGTTGTAATGGAGCTGTCTTTTATTATTTGTTTAGTTTCAATTACATTTGCTACTTTTTTCTGTTGTAAATTTTGACATGAAAAGCAAAAGAAACAAATGAAAGCTACCTTAGTTAGCAATAATAATTTTTTCATTTTTAATGGTGTTTAAATTATTTTTAATGATTAAAAAATAAGTCCCTGTTGAAAGATTTGCTTTGTTGAACGAAAAAACATTTTCACCTTGTACTCCTTTTCCATTATATAATTCCTTCACCATTTTCCCTGAAATATCAAAAATACCAATTTCAAGATTAGTGTTTTCAGAAAGCAAAAAATCTATGGTAAATGATTCTAAAACAGGATTAGGAAATACCTTGAGTGAATTTTTATTATTAATTTCTTTTATTCCAGTTATTGAGTTGTCGTGTATTTCAGCAACCCAAGTATCCCAACTATTACTTGAGTTACCAAACATTCCACTCATCCATATGGAAGGGTTAATGCTGTTATGTTTACGTGCGGTGCCCGTATAATCTCCCCACCTTTCTACCGTTGAAGAAGTCTGACATGCAAAACTACTTGACTTCACCAATGTTGAGTTTGACCAATTCATTCCATCATCGCAATTTATAACTCTTACTTCCGGATAAATAGAGGAGCCGGCTCTACCAAAACCAATCATTACAGATTTATCAGCAATGTTGGTAGCAAAAGAAGAAACTGAAGGATAAGAATAGTCATAAGTGCCAGATAAACCAAACATACTGGACTGATTGGTTTGAGAACCTACATTCAATCTGTTATAATTTATGCCATTCCAACCATTTCCAATATCTGAATGAAAAACAAAATGAATTATACCATTTAAATAAAAACCGCTAAGTGTTCTACAATCACCATTATCAAGTAAACAAGATGTTCCTAATTGATAGGAATTACCAGCTGGAGAATACGCAGTAGTAGGTACTGAATAATAATTTAACTGTTCGTTGGAGGCAGTCAAGTCATCGGTTAATTCATATAAGCTTATATCGGATGCTCCTGATGATGAAGTAGAAACTAAATAACAACCGGGTCCAAATAATAAATCTTGTCCACTACCAACAGGCAGTAATGTAAAGGGAGAGCCCGCAATATTATTCCAATATTGCCAATTTAGATTTCCGCCCGCATATCCTGCTGCTTTTTGAATTTGATATAATAAAGATTGGTTATACCCTCCTGCTTCGAAGAATAAGTTACCAGTAATATACAATTCATTACTTGAAATAGCCATTTTGGGATAATCAAACCAACTATTATCATTTAAAGGATTACCTGTAAGTTTATATTTCCACCATCCGCCTGTTGCTGGGTTATTTGTTTTTGAAAAGCAGATGCATAAATAACTATTTGATGCAATGCCCGCGCACTCCTGAATGAAAAATATAAATCTATCCGCAATTTTATCATACAAAACAACCGGATCACAAGTATTGGTGATGCTGGCATCGTTAAAAAAAGTAGAAATATCGTTATAGTACAAATTATTACCTAAAATATCATCAATTTCAAGCGTTGCGTTAGCAACACTTACAATAATTCCTCCATCTGATATTGCAATGGAGTTATCCAAAGGAGAATATCCAGCATTTACATTACCTAAAAAATTCGTCCCAACAACAGGAGTTGTTGATTGTGTTGATAATTCAGAGCTATTATTTTTATTATTCTGAATTTGGCCTTGTTTCGATATAAATTTCTCAGCTTTAATTTTTTTAATCAATTCAAAGTTCGGTTCTTGAGGTTCGAATGATTTGTATTTTGTTGATAAAATTGGTTTCCATTTTAAATCAGCCGTCGGCGTGTTCAAGCTCCCTAAACATGACAAAGTAAATACTTGAGACTTTGTTGCACTACCAAGTTTTTTGTTTTCGTCTAACTTTAGTTTTTGATCCTGCGCAAATGTGCTCAAACCAAAAATAGTGAGCAATTGAATGATGAATAATTTTATTTTCATTTATCTATTAATTTAACGTAAAGATATATTATTATTTATGAAAGTTTAAAAAGTAGTGTAAGATTTGTCTATTTATCGTTTTAATTTGAAGGTTCGGATGGCAGGGTAAAAAGCAAATTTGTGAAGGTGGTGAAATAAAAAAAAATAAAAAAATGTGTGGTAAAAAACACAAAATCACATTGGGGCACATGCTTGAGCGAGTGATTCTTACAAAACCCATAAAAATAAATAATCGATAATAAACTGGTAAATAGATTGATATGTAGATAGATAAAAATCAAAAAAAAAAAATAGAAGAGCTAATTCCCAGTAATATTATAAATTTGTCATGATTTTAAGAAAATCGTTTAACGGGTGGTTCTAAGATTTTTAAAAATCAAAATAAAAAAAGCAATTTTTAGAACACACTTAAATAAATAAAAGAAATCCATTATGGGACAAACGTTTTTAGTGCTTGATTCAAAAGGCAAACTGTAACGTGCTTATGTTGAAAACGAGCAAATCAATTATGCTGCTGATCCTGTGGTTCAATTTATGAGTAAAGAAGAGGTACTAAAGGCTATTACCTGCAACCGCAAAGCTATTGTTATAGCTGCCAAAGCATTTGATTTTTAAGAGGCTGCGCGTTTGCTCTTGAAAAATTATTTAGCAGTAAATAAAAAATGAAAAAAAATCTACTATCCCTGGGTATAATCCTTTCTTGCTTTTCGCAAGTATATTCTCAAAACCAATACACCATTAGCGGAACCGTTTCTGATTCATTAAGCCAGGAAACTACCATAGGTTCATTGGTTTATATTAAAGGAACTACCAATGGAGTGGCTTCCAACGTTTATGGATTTTATTCTCTTACTGTTCCAGAAGGTAAATATGAATTGGTAATCAGTTATTTAGGCTATGTTAGCCAAACACATCAAATAGATTTGAAAAGCAACATTACCCTAAATTCCAAATTAAAGTCCTCTGAAAACACATTAAAGGAAGTTGTTGTTTCAGCAGAAGGCAATCGGGAAAAAGAACAGGTTCGATCGGCGCAAATGAGTAGCATTTATATACCCATCGAAAAAATAAAAAATATCCCTACTATTGGTGGGGAGACTGACATTATAAAGGTATTGCAACTAATGCCAGGTGTCAAACGGGGCAGCGAGGGTCAAAATACAATGTTTGTTAGAGGTGGATCGGGAGATGATAATCTTATTTTATTAGACGAGGCAGTAGTATATAATGTTTCTCATTTGGGTGGATTCTTTTCTATGTTTAACAATGATGCATTGAAAGAAGTTACCATGTATAAAGGAGGGTTTCCTGCACAATATGGCGGACGTTTATCTTCTGTTATGGATATTAGGACGAAAGATGGGAACATGCAAAATTTCCATGCGGATGGCGGTATCGGTTTGTTATCCTCTCACCTTACCTTACAAGGTCCTATACTCAAAGACAAAATGTCGTTCATTTTTTCAGGCAGGCGGTCCTATATCGATAAGGTATTCAAACTTGCCAATAATGGAAAAAATGTATTGCCTTATCATTTCTATGATTTTAATGGTAAGCTAAACTATAAACTATCTGATAAAAACCGACTTTATCTGAGCACCTATTATGGTGATGATGTATTAGGAGTAGGTGGCGATTTGGGTGGTGGTACTTATTTGGGTAATGCAATTGGAACACTTAGATGGAATCATTTATTTAATGAAAAATTATTCTCCAACCTTTCTCTTATATATACTCGTTTTCGTTATGAGATTTCTGCAGGAAATTCATTTGCAAAATCAAAAATAACGGATGTTAATTTAAAATACGACTTTAGTTATTTTAAAAACCCAAAAAATGCAATCAAATATGGTGTTGTTTACAGCAATAGAGGCTTTCGACCAAATTTCATAAATTCAACTGGTATAGTTTCCGAATTTTTAAAATCTACAGAGGGGAAAATAATTACGACTCAAGAATTAGCATTTTATGTTAATCACGAGTACGATTTAACTAACAAGTTAAAATTAAATTATGGAATACGGCAGTCCTTACTTTTAACAGATAATGGTAAAATATACTTTAATCCTGAACCTCGCGTTTCAGGTGCTTTTACCATCAATGAAAAACAATCAGTAAAGCTCAGCTATTCAAGAATGGTTCAATACATGCAATTGGTTTCAAGCTCCTCAATAGCATTGCCCACCGATGTATGGTATCCCGTTAGCAATAAAATAAAACCGCAAAAAAGTGATCAGGTAGCTTTGGGATACAATTATCTGTTTGATAAAATAAAAACTACGGTTACATTCGAAACCTATTATAAAAAATTATACAATTTGGTCGAATACCGTGAAGGAGCCAATTTAATTTTAAATGAAAATTACGAAAAGGAATTAGTAGTAGGCAAGGGAGATTCATATGGTTTTGAATTTTTTACACAAAAAATGTCTGGTAGATTTTCCGGTTGGGTAGGTTACACTATTTCGTGGACTACCCGACAATTTGATGGTTTGAATCAAGGAAAAATCTATTATGCAAAATATGATCGCAGGCACGATCTATCTATTGTTGGAAGTTTCGATTTTACTAAACGTGTTTCAACATCCGCAGTATGGATTTTTTCAACAGGTCAGCGCTTTACTCCTGTTACCGGAACATTTGTAATGCCAAATTCATCGCTTACAAGTATTGATATGCTTCCCATTTATGCGGATAGAAATACCGGGCAATTACCTAATGCACACCGTTTGGATCTTAGTATTATTATTAAATCGAAACCGCATCGGAGATTTTTTAAATGGACAGGGGAATGGTCTTTTGGAGCTTATAATTTTTATAATCGTGCGCAACCCAACAGAGTTGCGGTAGTGCAGAATCCTGATGGAAGTTCTAAATATGTTGCAAAAGGAATTTTTGGCACTATTCCTTTTTTTGCATATAATTTTAAATTTTAATTGAACTATTTTTCTCCCGCAAATTTCGCAGAAAAGTGCAGCTATTTTTCAAAAAAACTTGAGCTGCAACAAGCAGCGAAATCTGTTGGATACTTTAACCTGAATTAAAACAACAAAAATGAAAAAAAATATAATTTTTAATATCGCTTTAGTAACTTTTTTTATCAATGGGTGTACTCCTGATGTAATAGATATTGATGTAAAACCTTCAGAACCAGGCATTGTGGTTGCCTCTAAAATAATACCGCAAGGTTTTATGTTTGTAGCCTTAACAAAATCATTTAGTCCCCTAGAACCAATAGCATCAGAGGATACAACAACCTCCAGTTTACTTAATAATTACTTAGTTTCAAATGCCTTTGTTACAGTTTCGTACAGTGGTCAAATTGATACTTTAAGCATGTTAGGTCCCGGGATTTATATAAGTACAAATACCTTGCTTACTAATTACAATACCTATACCCTTAATGTAACAGAACCATCCACAGGGCGGCACGCATCAGCAGTAACAAATATGCCCGGCCAAGTGAAATTTGATACTGTTTATCCGGTTGTTATAAAAAATCCGGATGATACCATTATTTCAGTTAAATATGTATTAAAAGATAATCCAAATGAGGAAAATTACTATGTTGTAAATTATATACTTAAACAGTATTCTAACGGGGCAAATCTTGATATAAGTTCCTTTTTTAACAGAGGATCCAATAAAATTTTAGCTGAATTCGATTTATTAAATGATGCTTCATTTACTAATAATATTTTAACAAAAGAATCCACATTGAAAAATGTAAGCTCAACGGATAGTATAGCTGTAGAAATTGCAAATATTACTAAAGGTTACTATGAATTTTTGACGGCTTTTAAAAGTACTGAAAGTATAGTAGCAATTCTTACCTCAGAACCAATTCACTTTCCAACAAACGTACAAAATGGATATGGCTATTTTAATGCTTATTATCCGAATTCCAAAGTCTTTCATCTCGGACAGTATTAATAGCTTACGAATAACATCCTTCAACCCTCAAGAATATTGCAAAATCGCTCTGTATGAGCTTACGAAAATAATATTTTTTAAAAATCCACCAACTATTTTTGGCCTCATTACCTAAAAAATATAAAAACGATATTTGAAGAAAGATATCCGTATGAACAACTATTTTACTATAATTCTCCTGTTTTCTGCACTTTTCAAAACTAGCCGCTAGAGGCCCATATTTTATTGTAATAGGTTTTAAAATTGGTTCTTTCATTGCTATTTTGGCATGCAAAAATTACATTATTGAGTCCCCTCCGAAAAGAGTTTTTGACACGAATTGCACGAATTGTTTTTTTTAAAAAATACAGTTGATAATCAGCATATTAAATTAGTGAAAATTAATTCAAATGTAGCGTAAGTAAAGCTTTCAAAATAATTTCGACAAAACAGATATATTAATAAAAGCAAATGTTTTCATTTTTTT
>CAMBDK010000130.1 GCA_945865315.1 Chitinophaga pinensis
TACTGTTTTTGTTTTTTGATGCGCTGCTAAGTAAAGTTTTCAAAACAATTTCGACAAAACAGATCTATTAATAAAAACAGCTGATTTCATTTTTTTCAAAAAGTATCCTTATGAAAACGCGCGTGAGGAATAAAAAAACGCGATGCAGGGTTGCAGGTGGATAGGAATCGTTTTTTCTTGATTTTTTTGTTTCTGGAACCTATACTGAGCGAGCCTGTGCTGAGTGTTTGTCGGGCCATCGAAGTATATCAAGACAAAAGAAAAACAGGCAGTTGTTGAACCATTTAATTTGCGGATTTATTTCGAAACCTTTACTACGCTTTTCAAGGGCATTGTACAAATATAAAAAGAGGCAGACAACTGCCTAAGTTATGTCCATGCTAGAACCAATCGAATTGGAAAAATTAATGAATTTTTTAGTAATGCTAAATTAGATTCCTTATATTTAGATTCCCAATGATAAAAAAAATTTAATTAATGTATATTTGTAGTGTTTAAAAAGCATATACCATATAAGAAAATTAACAAATGAAATCTAAGTGCTATTTACTGGTTTTTTTTGCGGTTTTATCGTTAAAAAGTTTTGCAACCCACATAGTGGGGGGAGAAATTTATTATAATTTTTTAGGAGGTACCAGCTATAGCATAACATTAAAGCTTTACAGGGATTGTTATACAGGCTTAGCTCCCTATGACGACCCTGCCACAATTTTCATATTTGACAATGCAGGAAATTATATAGATAGCATAGAAATAGCCTTTCCCGGATCAATAATATTGCCTAGCAATTTTAACAATCCATGTTTTATTTCGCCAACAAATATTTGTGTAGAAGAAGCAATCTATATAACAACGGTTAATTTGCCCCCTATTTCAGGAGGGTACAATATAGTATACCAGCGTTGCTGTAGAAATAACTCCATTCAAAATATAATAAGCCCTGGAACAGTTGGTTCAACTTATATGACACATATTCCTGATGCATCAATTGGAGCAAATAATAGCAGCCCGCACTACATTAACTTCCCTCCTATTTTCATTTGCTTAGGCGCTCCATTAAGCTTCAACCATGGCGCTTTTGAAACCGATGGGGACTCCTTGTATTACGAGCTATGCGACCCATATACGGGCTTGGATGAAAGCTGTCCAATACTTGGCTTTCAAGCAGCTGTGGGCTGCCCACCAATTGCATCTGCCCCTCCATACCCATTCATTCCATGGCTTTCACCATATAATGCCGCTTATCCAATAAGCTCGTCACCAGCCATAAGCATTAATGCACAAAATGGCAGTATAACGGGCACCCCGGACATGTTGGGACAATGGGTACTAGGTGTATGTGTAAGTGAATTTCGCAATGGGGCCTTACTCACCATAAATAAGAGAGATTTCCAATTCAATGTAATAGAATGTCAAAATTTACCTGTTGCGTCTATACCATTGCAAAACCTATTTTGTTCAGGATATACAGTAAATTTCAGCCAAAACAGTTTAAATGCATATAGCTATCATTGGGATTTTGGAGACCCCTCAATAAATACAGATACTTCAAACATACTTGCCCCTAATTGGACCTATGCGGACTCTGGAAGCTATTCCGTTCAGTTAATAATAAATCCAGGAACATTATGTGCCGACACGTTTTCAAACACATTTTATGTTTATCCTTTACTAGCCCCATTATTTACCGCCCCGCCGGGTGAATGCATCCATAACAATAGCTTTAACTTTAATGGTGGCGGAACATACTTAGGCAACGGGACCATAAATTGGGAATTTGGATTGGCAGCAACGCCATCCAACTCGAACCAAATAAACCCTTCTAACATTGTTTTTAATTCGGCGGGGACATACCTCGTTAAATTTACTGTTAGTGAAAATGGATGCACCCAAAGTATAACAGATTCCGTAACAGTATATCCCAAACCAAATGCTGCTTTTGGTCTTTCATCGCTTTCGGGTTGTACATTAAATCCCGTTCAAATTATTGACAGTTCCTATTCGTTGCTTCCCATAAATTACTTCTGGGACTTCGATAATGGGACAACATCTATTATTCAAAATCCAACAGCATATTTTTCTAATATAGGAGACTACACTATTAAATTAATAATAACTAATGAATACGGTTGCAGTGACACTTCCTCATTGCAAAGCCCTTTAACTATAACCCAATCCCCCATTGCTGGGTTCGAGCTATCCCCAACAATAGCAACAATGGCAAATCCAGAAATTGAAATAATTGATAAAAGTGTTTTTGCCGATAGCTGCCAAGTGTTTTGGGGCGACGGCACATCAAGTAGTAATTGCGACAACACTCACCATTATTCAACCATGGGAACATATACTGTTATTCAGGTGGTTAAAAATATTAATGGCTGTTATGACACCGCCTATAACGAAATTTTTATTGCTTCCGATTATTACTTTTGGATACCAAATGCTTTTACTCCAAACAAAAATGAACTAAACGACTTATTTAAACCAAAAACAAGAGGAGTAGAAAATTATTTGTTTATAATTTTTGATAGGTGGGGAGAAAAGGTTTTTGAAACATCCGACTTTAATAATGGTTGGGATGGCAATTATATGGGCAAATTATGTAAAAGTGATGTGTATGTTTATAAAATTACATTTGACGATTTAATGGAAAAGAGAAGCCATCAATTTATAGGTAATGTTACCTTAATAAGATAATTCTTTATTAATATTATTAAATGCAATATTTAAAATTAGTTCTCATCAACAGCAAGGGATTTATCATTAACGATTAGCTAATTACCCTACGCCATTTTAAAAAACCAAAAACAGCAATTATAATATAAATAAAATTTAAAAATGCTAATAAATAATATTCTCGAGAAGCAAAAAGTATAATTGATAATGCATCAATAAAAATCCAATAAATCCAATTTTCAATGTATTTTTTTGCTGTCATCCAAGTTGCGATTATACTAAATGCTGTTATAAATGCGTCCAAATAAGGCAGTACCTGCTTAGAAAAACTTTTAGCAAAAAAACCCAAAAGCAGCCAAAATATTATTCCTATTAAAAAAAACAAAAAGTTTTTTTTGAATGACAGCTGTGTTACCATAATTTTTTTTCTTTCATAGGATCCATAAAGCCATTGATGCCATCCATAAAGTCCTATTATACAATATAAAATATTAAGGCCGCTCTCCAAAAACAATCCCACTTGATAACAAATATAAACGCTAAAGAAACTTGCCAAAAAACCAAATAACCAGCCAATAGAATTTTCTAATGCAATAAATATAATATAAATCAAGGCACATATAAAAACTAGCCATTCCATAATACTGGCTTGTTTAATTATTTCATGAAGGGATTGTATAAAGTCAGAAGACATAAAGAGGCTTAAAATAGGGCAAAATATTTTTAAAAAGGGAAATTAGAGTACCCAGTAAACAAATATTTTAAAACCAAAACATACAAATTAGATATAATACTATAAAACAGAATAATGACAGCAAACTTTTAATAAGACGGCCTTGTGCTAAATTCAATGAGATAAATCGGATAAGCACAACGCTATTTAATTAAAGATAAACCTTCTATAGCCGACTTACTGGTTGGAGAGAGCAGTAAAGTTCTTTTAAATAAAACTTTGGCCTCCTTACTTTTACCTACCTGAAAATTTGACCAAGCGTACATCAGCAATGCGTCGTAACCAAAAGGATATAAGACAACTACATTCTCAAAATATTTATATGCAAGCTGGTATTCCTTTTTATCATAATAATACAAACCCATACGATAGTTTGCAGTAGTATTTTGTGGATCTATTTCCAATATTTTTTTGTACTGAGCAACAACTTCACTCATGTTACCCAATGAGGCTGTAGGATATATAAATCCAAATTTCGCTTCGAGGGAATTGGATTTTAACGAAATTGCTTTTTTATAATAATTTTGAGATTCGGTGAAAAGGCCTGCTTCATAACTTAACCAACCGGCTCTCAAATTTATTTCATATGATTTTTCATCATAAATTTTTTTTATCGCTGCTATCGCTTTTGTGTATTCCCCCTTATATTCAAGTGAATAACTATTATTAAATGCCTCCTGCTGAGCATCGATTTGGGCAGATAATGTTTTAACACTTAACAACACGATAGATGTTGCATAAATAACTTTTTTTACAGTTTCCATTTAATTCCTCCTAATAATATTTGTGTTTTATAATTAATTTTTACTTCTTCTAAATCAAAATTGCTTGCACGATAATACGAATTTTCTCTGTTAAAATAAGTATATCGCAATGAAAATTCTAAATGTTTAAATAAAGGCGCGTTAATAGAAAAGCCATATTTAGATAAAATTTTATCTTCGGTATTAAAAACCACGAAAGCATTGTTTTCACAATAATTTTTCATATTACCATATGTTAATGCAAACTCTGCCCATAATTTTGGCATAATCTTAAATCCTATTTTCTGCATTATAATAATTCTATTGGTATAATCCTCGTTCAAATGAATAATGGATGATGTAGCATATAAGTTCGTTTTTCCAAAAGGGTAAAAAGTAGTTGCGAAGGCTGTTTGAAACTGAACAAATCCGTTAAGCTGTGAAAACCCGAAAGACAAGTTATGGCAATATTTACCAATATTTTTAATTACAGAAACGGAGCTTGCAAAATTTATAAATGAGGTATCTTTTTTATTAAATATATATTTATTGTCGGATAAATTATAGTTAGCGTTTAATTTGCCAAAATTTAAACTAATAAGATGTAATGCAGGAGAAATAGAAAAATGTTTAAACTGATTAACACAACTTATATAATAATCATGCTGATTTAGTTTGTAATTATCTAATGTATCTTTATTATTTGCATTAATCTTTCTAATAAAATTAATTTTAATATCACTATAACTATGGAACACTGAAAACTTATTTCCCAGCTGATGAGCAAATCCAGCCTGCCAGTAGCTCATCCCATTATTTATAGATGCTTCACCATATATATTTAGAGGCCCATTAATATCAACATTTTTAAATATCCTGTTTTGATTACTTGTAGCTAGGCCTCCCTCAAAAGAAAAACATTCGAAAAATTTATTTTTTTGAGGTTTTATTAAATACTTTAATCTTATAGGAAACATAGATATTAAAGCCCTTGCCTCACTTTCCCTTGCCGAAAAAATATAACTATAATACAAATATTCAAGGGCTAATTTATCTGAAGAATTAAATTTAACAGCTTTTTCAAAATGTTTTACCGCCTTCATATATTTTTTTTGCTCATAATATGCAATCCCTAATCTAAGTCGCAAATAAAAATAGTCATAACCATTACCGATTGCTTTATTGCCATAATTAGCCAGCGCTTCCCAGTTTTTAGCGATATATAGATCGGTACTAGTTTCCTCTACCACTATAAAGCTGGAAACATCCTGAGCAAAGGAAACTCTTAAAAATAAAAACAACAAAAAACTAAATATTAATCTTTTACACATTTTGCTCAACTGAATTTCAATATATCTTTAAAAAGGTTTATTTAGAGTCTGTCTATAATGTCCGATTTCTTCGTTATTCTTGTTTTGAAAACCATTCATTTACCAATGTAAACTCCTGATTTTCAAAATTACGAAAGCCTCGAACTCGAACATTATAGTTCAGACTCTCGACTCTATGGACAGAAACTATTTAATTAAACTTAAGCCCTCCAAAGCCGATTTGTTGTTAGGACTATATAGCAATGATTTATTAAACAAAGCAATTGCCTGGTTCTTATATCCAAGAAAATAATTTGTCCAAGCACTCATCAACAAATTATTAAAACCAAAAGGAGAAAGGTTTAAAGAGATATCAAAATGTTTTTTTGCAGTTAAAAAATCTTTACGGTAATAATAAATTAAACCTAAATTATAATTTGCCGCAGCATTTTTAGGATCTATTTTTAAAATACTAAGGTACATTTTTTCTATTTCTTTCCAACTGTCTAATTTAGTTAATGGGTTAATAATTGCCCACAAAGGCTCTGTTGCAGCAGGCATTAAGGCTATGGCTTTCAGATACAATGCGATGGATTCCTTGTGTTTCCCAGCAAGATAATTTAACCACCCTAAACGAATATTGATTTCATAAGAAGATTCAACATAAACTAAGTTAAGCACAGAGATTGCGGCATCGTATTTCTGGACTGCTTCAAAATCATACGACTCGCTAAAACTATTCATTAAAACTTTATCCTGACTTTGAATATTTAAAGACGAGGAAAGAATAAAAAAAACAATTAATTTTTTCAAATGATTCATTTTAGTTTGTTTAAGTAAGAGAAATTATAAGTTAAATTAGTGAAGTTTTCGAAATAACTCCTGCAAATTAAATGGTTCAACAACTATGTGTTTTTCTTTTGTCTTGATACAAAAGAAACAAAAAATAAAGAACAAACGATTCCTCCCCACCTGCAACCCTGCATCGCTTTTGTTCATTCCTCACGCGCGTTTTCATAAGGATGTTTTTTGCTAAAAAATGAAATCATCTATTTTTATTAATATATCTGTTTTGTCGAAATTGTTTTGAAACCTATTCCTTAGTTTGAATTATTTTCAAGGAATAAAAATCCAAGCTTCAGTTTTATTTTTCATTTTAACTATAAAACGTTCTATTTTATTGTCTTTTAATTCAAACTCAAAATCAATTTTTTTAAATTTAAAATTCACAAGTTTAGTCTCAATTTCAGTGTGAATAATCAATTTTTGTGGCGCATAAATATTATCAGCATATGTAAATCTTGAAGTGTAATTTGCACTTACAAACAAATAAAAAGGGGCTGCAAAATCTTGAAAAAACTGAATAAATTTGTTGTTGAAATGGATTAAGGGTACATTATCAGTAATTGTAATGTTTTCATAATAGCCCAGCAACTGCCTGTAAGCAGCTAGATAGAAATTAAACAACAAGGAACTGCGATCTCCTTCAAAATCAGTAAAATAAAGCATTACGCCATCATTAATAAAATAAGCGTAGGACTTACTTTCTTCACAGAATATATAGGTTCTGTTAAAAGCATCTGTAAATATTTCCCACGAAATATTAATAGATGTATTTTCTTTTTGAAAACTTATTTTTTGTCCAGGATAAAACGAAAAACTATAAATCAGCAATTCATTTGTTTGGACATTACTTATAAAAGCACCTTCTTTAGGAACTTCCGAAATTATTAATTTTTTTTCTATGCCCTTGCGTTCAATAAAATACGAAAACGGATAAACTAAAGTTTTTGCACCTACAATAGGGGTAGTTTGTAGTTGAAAATGAATATGCGGTTCTGGCGAACGACCGGAATTTCCACAAGTAGCTAAAAAGCTGCCCTTGTATATATATTGGCCTATAAAAACATTAAATGAATCTTTTTTAATATGGCTTATTTGCGAGAACAACCCATTAAGATGGTTTAATATTATTGTATTTCCCCAGTTACTTGAAGTATTTACATCGCCAACATCGTTGTCCTCTATTGTATTTATTATATCATAAACATATCCATCATATGGAGAATAGATCTCTTTATTATAACAATAAAAATTTTCGGTAGAAAACCCTTCTCTGTAATTAGACGGGTCTCGATATGAATTATTTTTCGAATCTACAATTACGAAATCTAAGGCTTTACTCCAATCACCTAAATGTGTTATTTTACCATTATAACCTTGACTTACATGCCATTCCCCTGAAAATGGCAGGGCTAATTTATACAAATGTTCGTTTTTAAAACGCTCGATGGAATTCAAGTATTTATATATCGTTTTTTCTGCTGAAAAATACTGTACAGTAACTACTTGTATATACTTTTGTAACCATCGTTGATTCAATGAAAAAAGAAAGGCCGTGCATAACAAACTGAATGAAAAAGTATATGCTTTTAGTTGAAAAACAGCTAGCATTTTGCCAAATGAAAGCAACACCAACATTAATACTGGTATAAGCACAATTACTGTTAAATAACTATATCTATTGGGAATTAAAAAGAAACAACCAATAGCTATAGCAAGAAAAATAAAATTTGAACCAAGTAAATTATAATTCAAATCATTCACATCTGCTCCAAATATAGAATAGAAAAAATAAGCGAAGGAAAAACCTATTATACTTAATGAAAATGCAATACGAGAAAAGTATAACAATCCAAATGCTATTAAAACACCACCCATAACACTAGATTGAAAAAATGTCCCGGCAAGGGTTTTAAAATAAATAATTGCAAAGGGAAAAAAATCAATATTGTCAAGGCTGTGAATAAATTGGAAAACGGAAGAGGATTGGTTCCTTATTATTTCATTCGCCAAATAAATGTGATTTTCATTCAAATGAATATTTGAAAGATTGGAGGCCGCCAAAGAAATAACCCAATAGGTAATAATAAAAGGGAATGATAAAAATGGTAAGTTATAAATAGCGAGAAGACCTTTAAGCCAAACTGTTATTAGCAGCAGAATTAAAACGGCCGTTAAAAATAAAGCTATAAAAGAGGGTGTAAATAAAAACTCAAAACCTAATGCCAAACCTAAAAACAATGCATTGAAACCAAAAAGTCCTCCTAATATTTCATCTCTGTTAAACCCGATAATATATGCGGCCACATTTATCAATACGATTGCAAGTAAACCGCAAAAACCAACAAAAGGAGAAAAAAAAGTTACTAATAAAATTATTATTGCAAAAACATTATTCAATGAGAAAAACATCAAACTATAACTATTCAAGATGCATTGAACCCAATAATTTGCTTTTGCCTTTTCTAGTGCAGTCTTCAAAATATTTAATACAATTATGATTTGACACTTTTTAAAAAGACGAATATAATGACAATTTAACAATAACATATTTAATTTTTTATAAAAAATACATTAATTAACTTTATGTATCTTTAAGATTAAATTAAAAACAATATTTGATTTTAATCAACACAAATGTTGTTAATAATTAATTTTTTTAATATAAATTTGAATTACAGAAAATACACGCAATAAATTGCAACAAAAAAAAT
>CAMBDK010000131.1 GCA_945865315.1 Chitinophaga pinensis
GCCATTTTGCAAAATATCCCCCCCTTCTTCTTGGCTATCGGAATAACGCAAACAAACCCCCTTCATTTTTCGGGCAAACTTATCGTATAAATATTTCTGGGCAATTCTGTTTTTTTCTAAACACCCATTAATTATTTCTTCGTCAGTCATTATGGTCTATTTTTATTAGATGCAAAGTTGCACTATTTGGTTGCACCATAAAAATTTATTTTTTAAAATACAATATACGTAATTTATCTTTTTTTTAAACAGATCTCCTAAAAACTCAAAAGTCTTTTACAGAGGCCTTAGCAGCGTGACGTCCCCAGCTTTTTCAAACAGTTTTCCGCTGCTAAATTTAATTTTCACCTGCCAAACATAAACATCCTGTTGGCAAATTTTATTTTTATAATAACCGTCCCAGCCTATTTTTATATTATCCGATACAAACAATAATTCCCCCCAGCGATTATAAATTTCTAAATTATATTCAATTATACCGTAATTATAAGGAAAAAAAACATCATTACTTAAATCAAGAGGGTTGTAAATTCCTCCTGATGACTGGTCTGGATTGGGTGTAAATACATTTGGGAAAATAACAATTTCATTTGTAGGGAACTCTTTATTCACTGTATCTAAGCAACCAAATTCATTGGTAACGATTAGCTGAACATTATAAATACCAAAATTTGTGAAAATATGAGAGGGGTTTTTGGCAATAGAAGAGTTTGCCGCAGATGTGTAATCACCAAAATTCCACAACCATGAAACGATAGTTGCTGTTGATAAATCAATAAAATTCAATGCGGTATTTGCTGAACTACTTTGAATAGGGCTTATTGAGAAATTGGCATTAGGCAAAGGGTTAACGACGACAGTGTTGCTGCTGTCTAATATTGTAGTGCAACCATCTGCTGAAGTAATTATTAGGCTTATATTATAAATCCCTTCATTTGCATATGTATGTGACGGAGATGGGCCAGACGCTGCTTGCGCGTCACCGAAATCCCAAGCATAGTTTACATTACTATTATTGCTTGAAGCATTAAAATTTACTTTCAATGGCTTGCATCCAGAGCTATCTGTCAGGTTAATAATCCCAGAGGGGTTTGGTAAAACTGTAACAATAATAGTATCTGAAGCAGGTTGTGAGCAAGCATCCGTAGCAGTTACTATATATTTTACTGGGGATAAACTGATGCTAGGACTAATAGTTTGAGATTGATTTGTTGATCCATTGCTCCATAAATAATCATAATAACCAATACTTCCTCCCGAAGCTAGTGCGCTTATAGTTATAAAAGTTCCATCGCAAAGTTCCAGATTAGGCGCTGCTAATATTGATAGAGGAGGGGAAATTATTATCTGCAAATCCATTGGACCTGCCAAACAACCATTTGAATCCACCACATTCACCAAATATTGCATGTTTGAAGTTGGCGTTAACAAGTGGGGACCAGAACCAGAGAGCCCAATGCCAGATGTGCCTATCCAATTGTAAATGTAATTGGGTGTTCCTCCGATTGCTTGCGCATAAATTTGAGCGTTAGCATTATAACAAACAGTATCGATGCTGCTACTCATTAAAATGAGTTCTGGAGGTTGGTTTATTAAAACATTTCCATTTGTTTCGCACCCATTTGAATCTGTTATTAAAATATTATAAGCACCCTGAGAAAGGCCGACTGCATTATTTGTTACTTGTAAAGAAGGTGTCCATAAATAATTAAATGGGAGATTTCCTGTTCCTGTTTTTATATAAACTTTGGCTATCCCTGTACTATCGCCATAACATAAAGCCGAAGTAGCTACTATGCTGTCAATCACGGGACCCTGTATGCCTCCAACCAAAACGGTATCGGTTTTTATGCAGCCATTTACATCCGTTATTTTACAGAGGTAATTACCACCAGATAAATTTTGCGCCATTGCCGATGTTTGTAACCCTGGATCATTCCATTGAAATAAATAAGAAGGCGTTCCTCCTGTAGTAATAATTGTTGCACTTCCTGTACTAAAATTGCAGGAAGAGGGGGTAGAGCTGCTTGTTACATTTAATATGGAAGGCTGCACAATATTATTTGACTGGCTTGCTGAGCAACCTTTAGTATCATTTACAACCAAAGTATAATTACCAATACCTAAATTTGAAGCGGTGGCACTTGCACTTACATTAGGTGTCCAGCTATAAGTGTAAAAAGGCATACCTCCAGATATTGTATAGGAGATAACACCATTAGTATCCCCTTCACAGGTGATGTTCGAAATAAGATTGTTTTGAATTATTAGTTCGTTTGGTTGAGAAATTATTGCAGAGGAATCAGTAATAAAGCAGCCAACAGCATCTGTAATTTTAACCAGGTAAGTTCCTGCACATAAGTTTTCTGCCATGTAACTTGTTTGTAATCCTGGATCATTCCAAGCAATTGTGAGGGGAGGGGTACCTCCGTTGTAAAGTAAAGTGGCAGAGCCGTCGCACAATCCAAAACAGCTTGGCTTTTGTATCCCTGTAATAGCAGATGCAATCGCTGGAGGGCTCACAATAAGGATTGAAGCAGAGCCAATACAGCCTGTATTGTTATTTACAGATAAGGTATTTAACCCTGCACTTAAGTTTGTCGGATTTATAATTGTTTGTCCCCCAGGTGTCCACAAAAAACTAAAAGGAGCACCTGTTCCTGAAACAGTTGCTCTTGCGCTTCCATTTGAAAATCCAAAACAGGAAGGGTTTGACGAGCTATCAATTGTTACAACTAAGTCGCTAATATCATTTACAATTATGTCAGCATACAAAACGCAAGCCATTTCGTCGGTAACTTTAACTGTATATGTGTTTGCCAGCAACCCTGCTGTACAATCTAAGGTGTCTGTAATGGCGCTATTCCACAAATAATTATATGGCGGAGAACCTCCAGAAACTATCACACAGGCTTGTCCATTAGTTTGTCCGCAATCAGAATTTGTTGAGGAGGCACTTGCAGTCATTAGTGGAGGTTCTGTTAATAAAATAGCCCCCCCAGAGCTACAGCCTTGCGAATCAGTAATTGTAACGGTGTTACTACCAGCACACAAGTCGCTTGGGTTAAAAATGTTTTGTAATCCAGGTAACCATAAATAATTATAAGGAGGCACACCGCCTGAATTACTTGCCGTTATAGCGCCATCACACATGCCGTTGCAGGGGATTTTTAATACGTTTACAGTGCTTGTTAATTGATTTGGTTGAAAAATAGTATCTGTCAAAATTGCAATACACCCATTAGCGTCTGTAATGGTGCAATTGAAAACACCGGCGCACAAGCCTGTTTTAGTTGCATTTGTTGACAATCCAGTTTGCCAATCATAAGAATATGGAGGGCTTCCACCAACAGCTGTTACTTGTACAAAGCCATCACAAAGACCAAAACAGCTAATATTTCCAATTGAGCTAATAGTAGCCGTTAATTGCTCTGGGGAAGCTATGGTTGTAGCGGCAACCGATGAACAGCCATGAGCATCGGTGGTAGCAACAGAAAAGGAAGTTGCGCATAAGCCTATTGCTGTTTCTGTTCCTTGGTTAGAAGGGTCGTTCCATTGGTAAAAATATGGTGGAAAGCCATTGCTTGCTGCTGCGGTTGCCGTGCCATTGCAATCGCCCTTACATAAAACACTTGTATTATTAATAAATGTGCTTATTGCGTTAGGGTTTAACAAGGTTACAGCCGCAAGCTTAATACAACCATTAAAATCAGTAACCGTAACATTATAAACCCCACTACCGTATCCCGTAATACTTGAAGTAGTTGGATTACCTGGCGTTGCCCATAAATAAGAGTATGGAGGGGTTCCGTCCAAGGCACTAACTAGTGCAGAACCATTTGAAAACCCATAACAGGAAGGATTTATACCAAAAGCGTTAGCAATTAATGGGGGAGGTTCGGTTATGATAATACTTTCTGTGGCAGAACAATTGAGATTATCCGTAGCAATAACCGAGTAAATACCTGCCACTAAATTAGAAGCCGTTGGTGTAATTTGTCCATTGTTCCATAAATATGTAAATGGTAAAGCCCCCCCAGACAAATTAATAGTTGCGCTCCCATCATTTTGTCCATTACACAAAACATTGGTGGAGGTAATTGAGGAATTTGGTCCAGAAACATTTGCTATAGAAACAGGTAAGCTAGCCGAGCACAAATTAACATCTTTAATGGTAACAGTATAGCTGCCAATTGCCAATCCTGCTACATTTGCGCTTGTTTGCCCACCAGACCATGACCATGTATATGGGGCAAACCCTCCGGAGCCTGTTAGCAAAGCACTTCCATTGGATTGACCACAAATAGCATTTGTAATAACGGCACTAAATGAAAGGGGAGCGGGTTCTGTAATATTAGCAAAAGCAGTTTTAACGCAGCTTTTCGAATCATTTACGGTTACGGTAAATGAATTAACTGTTAATCCAGAAACAGAAGCTGTAGTATAGCCGCCCGGCAACCAAAGATAAGAATAAGGTGGAGAGCCTCCCAAAACAGTTGCTGTGGCAGTCCCATCCGACCCTCCAGAACAACTTATGTTTGTGAAGCTAGTGTTTACAGTTAATAAACTTGGTTGAATAACATTTACCGAAGTTGTTGCAGCGCACCCAAAAATATTTGTAACAATAACATTATAAGTCCCTGCGCTTAGGTTAGAGGCTGTTGCAGATGTTTGACCTCCTGAGTTTGACCATAAATAACTATAAGGACTCAAGCCTCCAGAAGCAGAAACAGTTGCCGTACCATTATTTCCATTGTAACAAAATACAGATGTTTGTAATGTTGATAATAATGGCGACGCTCCAGTTTGTATAATGATGGTTGCTGTATCAATATGTCCGCAGGTTCCTGTAGTATCGGAGGCATAAAGCGAAGCTGTGAAACTTCCAATATTTGTATATGTGTGAGTTTGCGAAAAGCCAGTAGCTATAGGACTTCCATCACCAAAATCCCATTGGAAATTTGTACCACTGCTACCAGTATTATTAAATGATACAGTATGCGGGGCACAGCCTGAATGTGATCCAATTAAAACCGCTACAGCACTTGGTTTTACCTGTAAATCCATTTTTATGACCGCATTATTGCAATTATTGCTATTATTATTTCTCGACCAAGCTGTTGGGGTGGTTGGAAAATTGTCAAACCCGCCACAACTAGCACAAACAGATTGATATATAAATCCTCTTTTGTCAAACCGGCTAGTCCCTCCATCAACATGATCGCCGATAGGGCTATTTTCACCAAAAAATGTAGCATATAATAAGGATTGAGCATTGGGTCGCAATACCATAAAATAAAAGTCACATCCATCGGTAGTAGATTTATAAGCATTGCCAGTAACAGGCATTCCGGTAACTGAAGAGGGGGATGGTTGGCCAAAAGCGTAAGAACACCTTCCCCAGCCTGCTATATATATGCTTTGACAGCTGTCTACAAGGAAAGCTGTTGGTGATAAATTGGGATTGAGGTTGCCTGTTCCTATTACAGTAGAAAAAATTGTAGTATTTAGTTCTTTGTTAATTTTATGGATGAACTGCCCACTATTAGGGATTGAATATATGCCAGGTGTATAAGGATACGCCCCCTTTGTTTGCCCGTAAATATAAATATCATTATTATCATCTGTTTCTATCAGATAGGATTGATCGTAAGCCGCCGTACCTATATATGTTGAATAAAGTAATGAAGATCCATTACTACTAATTGCAGAAACAAAACCGTCAGCAGGTCCGCCCTTGAAGGTTGGATTTAAAACTCCTGCCGTAGTAGGAAAATTGGCGCTTGCAGTTCCGCCGGTAATGTACAATATGTTGTTTAGGTCTAACTTTAAGCCATAAGCAGCATCATCTGCGCTACCTCCTATGTAAGTGCTAAAAACTAGTGAGCTAAGATTTGCATTCATTTTAAATACACAGCCATCTTGGGTTCCACCAAGGGATGCATCAAATGCTCCTGTTGAAGTAGGGAAATTTGACGAACGGGTTGATCCTACAACAAAAACATTGCTATTGTTGTCTAGTATTATTTCCCCTCTGCCATCGTCGGCATAATTAAATTTAAGAGACCCGAATACAGACTCGTCCGCATTTATATTTACTCCATCGTCTCCCGTCCCTCCTATAAAGGTGGATGCCAACAGTGCTCCTGCGGTATTAAATTTCCCTACAATAATGTCATACCCTCCATTATGAGTAGCGTCATATGCCCCTGAAGTGGCTGGAAAATTAATAGAGTTGGTTCTTCCTGTTAAATATAATTCGTTGTTATTATTTACAAAAAGACTGTGGGGCTGCTCATTTTTTGACCCTCCATAATAGGTTGAAAATAAAATTGTAGTCCCATTAGAATTATATTTTGTAATGGCAATATCATACGGGTAGGTAGATGAAGTCCAAGGCAGGCCTCCATTAAATGTGTTATCCCAGGCTCCGATAGTTGTAGGATAGCCTGATGATGCTGCAATACCTGCAGTATAAATATTGCCGCTATTGTCATAAGTAGCTGTAAATCCCCAGTTATCAGCAAATGAACCGGTATAGGTAGAGGCAATTAGCACAGGGTCTATAACAAGTGGTAAACTTGTGTCATATTTGTTTTTTATAGAAAAGCTAAGAATATTTTTTTCTAGTTTATAAGAACAAGCGATTTCTTTCTTAACTCCATCTATCATTTGATAGGCAAATGGTTTTTGTTCAACAACCTTCCCCAAGCTTGTTTGAATATATAAGTTACCGTTTTTTATATGCATTTTATCCGCTCCTACATATTCAAATTTTATATCTGAAGGATCGCCGCCGGCATTTATTACTAGGTCGTATTTTAAATTTTGCTCCAAATTATATACATTCATATCAATAAAAGGATATAAATTTTCATAGGATACTTCCTCAAAAAGTTTTACCCCCGCAGCCCAATTGCTAGAATCGTTACCTAAAAAGTAATTTCTATGAAATGATAAAGGCGTATTCCCTTTAACAACAACCTTATGATTGCTATTTAAAAAATTAACTTTAAAGGAATGGTAGTGGATTTTTGGAGTTTTATTTTCGTTTTTTTTATTGTCGTGGAAGTTGATTTTTTCGGTAAAAAAATAAGTAAAAGTGTTTTTTTCTAAAAACAATTTTCCCCCAGCAAATTCCGTCTCAAACAATACTTGTTTTGGCCATTGGTTTTTGTTTTCTTCAAATATCAATTTCGGACCCCTTATTAATTTTTCTTCGGCCTTAACGGATATTATAGAAATAAGAATGAAAATATAAAGAAGTAATGTTTTCATCTGAGAGCTTAATTTACTTTTATACTTTTAAAATTTATACTCGCTATTCTAATTTTTTTTATATTGATTGTATTTTGATTAAACCCTTTATTGAATTTTAGATAGAGAAAAAAACGGACACTTTTGAATCTGTAGTTTCCAAATTTTATATAAAATATTTAATGAGGCACTCCTTTTTTGATTGCAAACAGCAAATTATAAAAACTTGTATTATAAACAATAATAATTGTTATTCCTTTAATTTTATTAATGATTCCACAATATGTCAATTACAAATATACAAAAAAATAACAATAAAACATAGGGCTAAACCTTAGAGAAAAAAAATGCAAATTAAAAATCAGGAGATTTTTAAAAATCAACTTTTTTTATTGAAATATATAAAAAAACAGAAGGCTGTTGATTATAAAAATATGGACTCAGTTGAATGAAATTAGATTTTGTATTTTAAGCCGAATAATTTATATGCATTGCAGGGGTTTTTGTTATTTTCTCTGCAATATATTTGCAAAATTTAATATTTGTTTTTATCATTACCTTTTGTTATTAATATAAATTATAAGGCTGACAACACTCTATGAACAATTATTTTTATAAATCTTTTATAATTATTATTTGTAGCATTTATTTTACTAAAATAAATGCTCAAGAGTGTGGTTATGTATATGTAAGCGTTAATGGCGCAATTAGCGGCAGTGCCGGAACAAAAGCTCTGCCAGCAAGCCTCTCTTATGGACTTACGCTTGTGAGTTCCACAAATAAAATTATACGAATGTCTGCTGGGAATTACAATATTAGTAATGAATTAATTATTCCTGGAAATATTACCATCGAGGGCGGATTTCATTCTTCTACTTGGGTTAAAAGTAATACCACGCAAACAATAATAAATCGCGACAGCTTAAATGTCCTTACAAATCCTAATCGGCTTATAGGCTTAACGTGCAATGCAATTTCAGGATTTAGATTGTTAGATCTTACAATTAACATTTCCGACGCAATAGGAGATGGTGTTTCTGTTTACGGGATATATATAAATAATTGTACCAACTATGTAATATCTAGATGTAAAGTAAATACAGGAAAAGGCTCAGATGGTTTGCCAGGGACTCCTGGCTTAAATGGTGTTATTGGGGAATTTGGTCTTTCAGGCGAGAATGGAGAGAATATAGGTAATTGTTGCAGATTAGGAGGAGAGGGTGCCGACAGCTCCTTTGCAGGAAGTTATGGCGGAGGAAATGGAGGTTTTGGAGGAGAAAGAGGAGGTTTTATTACAGATACAACGGTAGTGCTTGGGGTAACATTTTATTATAATAACCCAGGAAGTGATTATACAAACGCTGGCCTTTCTGGTCTTTTTGGACTTGGATATGGAGGGGTCCCAGGAGGCAGTGGTGGTGCAGGAGTTTGTCAGACGCAATATTATCAGCAGTGTTGGGGGGATCCTTCTCAAAATAATGGAGAGGAAGGAAATCCTGGAATAGATGGTTTGCAAGGGATAGTGGGAATACAGGGGACTGCATCCACTACAGGAGGCTATTACATTCCTGGAACTGGGACACTTGGACTTAAAGGTAAAAATGGCGGTGGCGGCGGTGGCGGCGGCGGCGGTGGTGGAAAAGGTTGTGAACCGGCTATCATAAATGTAAATACCGGCGATACAATAAGTTATGTTTCGGGCTCTGGTGGAGG
>CAMBDK010000132.1 GCA_945865315.1 Chitinophaga pinensis
AGTTTGTGCCAATTGCTATGTTCTGTTCTTTAGTTATTGTTATTTGCGTTACGGTATTATCTGGAAGTCCTTGCGCAGTAGTAAAATTGGCAAATGATTTTCCGTCATAACGACTTGCTCCTCCACCATCAGTGCCGAACCAAAGATTTCCCGTTTTATCTTCCGTGATGCTCAAAACGATATTATTTGCCAGTCCCTGCGCGGTGGTAAAATTGGTAAATGATTTAACAAGTTTGCCATTGATTTTTTTAAGGTCTTGTTGTGTTCCTTGAGGTATAATTTCACCTCTTTGCAAGGAAGCTTCAATTGCCTCAACTCGGTTCCCGTCATAACGACTTACTCCTCCGCCAGAAGTGCCGAACCAAAGATTTCCCGTTTTATCTTCCGTGATGCTCCTTACGCTGTTATTTGCCAGTCCCTGCGCGGTGGTAAAATTCGTAAAGGATTTAACAAGTTTTCCATTTATTTTTTTTAGGCCTTGTTGTGTTCCTTGAGGCATAATTTCACCTCTTAATAAGTAAGCTTCAATTGCCTCAACTCGGTTCCCGTCATAACGGCTTACTCCTCCGCCATAAGTGCCGAACCAAAGATTTCCCGTTTTATCTTCCGTGATGCTCAAAACGTGGTTATTTGCCAGTCCCTGCGCGGAGGTAAAATTCGTAAAGGATTTAACAAGTTTTCCATTTTCTTTTTTAAGGTCTTGTTGTGTTCGCTCGGGGATAATCTCGCCTCTTTGCATTGCAGCTTCTATTGCCTCAACTCGGTTCCCGTCATAACGGCTTACTCCTCCGCCAGAAGTGCCGAACCAAAGATTTCCCGTTTTATCTTCCGTGATGCTCCTTACGCTGTTATTTGCCAGTCCCTGCGCGGTGGTATAATTGGTAAAGGATTTAGCAAGTTCATTATTATGTTCTTTTAGGTCTTGCTGTATTCGCAAATCATGTTTACAAGTATTTTTATTGCATGAATGATTTGCTCGGCTCCCGTCATAACGGCTTACTCCTCCGCCCTTTGTGCCGAACCAAAGATTTCCCGTTTTATCTTCCGCGATGCTCAAAACGGTGTTATTTGCCAGTCCCTGCGCGGTGGTAAAATTGGTAAAGAATTTAGCAAGTTCATTATTATGTTTTTTAAGGTCTTGCTGTATTCGCAAATCATGTTTTCAAGTATTTTTATTGCATGGATGATTTGCTCGGCTCCCGTCATAACGGCTTACTCCTCCGCCATTAGTGCCGAACCAAAGATTTCCGCCCCCGTTCATTCTCGCTCCATCAGTTCCCAACTGATGGCCGTCTTCCGTGATGCTAAAAACGGTGTTATTTGCCAGTCCCTGCGCGGTGGTAAAATTCGTAAAGGATTTCCCGTCATAACGGCTTACTCCGCCCTGTGTGCCGAACCAAAGATTTCCCGTTTTATCTTCCGTGATGCTCAAAACGCCGTTATTTGCTAGTCCCTGCGCGGTGGTAAAATTGGTAAAGGATTTCCCGTCATAACGGCTTACTCCCCCCCCATCAGTGCCGAACCAAAGATTTCCCGTTTTATCTCTTAAACCGCAGGCAATAGCATCAAGGGCAAGCCCGTTATCGGTAGTGTAATTGGTGAAGTTGGAGTAACCTCCTGCTTCACCTAAAATAAAGGGGCTGCCGTTATTGTCTTTAATCACTTCGCCTTTATTATTTTTTAAAACAGAGAGCGGTGCATGCTTTGGTGGTGAAAGTTCAATTTTTTTAGGACCGCTTTTAGTTTGTAGGATATAGGACGTTCCTTCAATCTCAGGGATTGTTATAGTTTGGGGTTTTGGAGTATTTCCTAATAAAAAACATTTTGGCTTACTGCTGTCAGCAAGGTTTTCTAAAATAGTTATTTTGGGAGGAGTAGTAGTGTCTTGTTGTACTATTTCAGGATTTTTGTTTTCCTGATTTTCCTGCCATGAATTTTCTGAGGAATTGTTTGAGCAAGAGGAATAATAAAACATTGCGATTAAAAAAATAATCGCTTGAAAAATATTTTTGCTTGAATGTGGTTTTGTTTTCAAATTATAGCCGCAATTTAGACAGTTTTTGCGCGCAAAACAAAATAAAGAGGCGCATTTTGTTGTTATTTATAATTTATGTCCGCATTTATATTTTTATGGCCAACTTGGTAAGTTCCATTATAAGGACAAATTATTCATTTTCCTTAAGTTCTTAACAACAAAATCGCTCAATTTGATGGAGTTATAGCGTAGGTTGTATTTTAAATTTACAGGGCTTTTTTTTTCTTAAAAGCATCCTATACTATTGCAAACATATTCAAATAGACTTTTTTAAATATATTACACTATTAGCTTAATAGGTTAAATACCCATGTATGGCCACTTTTTTTTGCGAAGGAATGAACATTTTCTGTTAGTATAGACTTTATATCTCCTTTTGAATATAGGAGAGCATTTGCCGCTTCTATTATTATTCGTGAATTTGTTTCGTTATCATGTAAAGCAGTAATTCTTCTTGGAGGGAAAATGGTACTAAGGTCTCCTTCTTTTTTAAATATGCTATGAATAGTAAGCTGTATAATTAATTCGGCAATACTTTCTATTTTATTTGTCGACTTTCGATAAAGTTCTTCTATTAATAATCTGAAAGCTTCATCCTTTAAAGCTGTTTTTAAAAACCCACTAAATGCAAGCGCCTTTATGCTCCTAGCTACCACCCAGCAACGTTCATAATGTAATACTTTATTTGAATGTTGAAGTATTCTGTCGATATGCGCAGGCAAGCTTTTTTTTAATTTATTTTGTTTGAAATCAATTAATATCAGCAACTCCAAATAACGTGATAATTCATGAAAATGCAATTGTTCAAAAGGCATATCTAATTTCCAGACTCCTGAATTTAGCAATGAAATATATTGATTTTTGTTTTTATAAATAGATTGTGATAATAAAAAGGAATTTACAAAGAGCTGGTTTCTTGTGTTCTTATATTCCGATTGGTAATACTTTTCAAGAGCGAATGAATAATATCCGTTTAGGTCGTCTTCATCTACAAAGCTCTCGTAAAACAGAAGTCTTCCGTTTTCTATTTCGATTAATTTTTTGAGAAAGATGTCCTTATTATTGCTTTGTCTTACCTTGTTGCCTAGCAGCATGGCAAGTTCGTTATTAAAGGAACTGTTTAGTTGATAGCTATTTAAGATGCGCTGTACATTTTTCCAATCTTCGTTAGCTATCGCAATTTCGAGCGTTATTAATGAGTAATGACCTGTGCTAAAGGCTTCGGATGGCATATATAGCGCATCTTCTAACTCCTCCTTAATAGTTTTGCAGAAATGAGCAAAGGAGGAATATCCTATATATTCACATATAAGATTTAATGTGGACGTATAAGGACGGTGGTTGCTTTTCATTAAGCCGAAGAATCGAGCCAATGTATGCGCCGAAATAAATATATTATGATTTGATAAAGTTTCGGAAATAATTTTGCAGTGATTGAATTCGTTAACAATTACTTGCAAATGATTTTGGAAACGAGTGGAAAGCTCTTTTAAATATAAATGCTCGGCAAGTTCATTTGCATCTTTTTTCATGGTCAAATATAAGCACTTATAAGCACTTATAAGGGATGTAAATTATTAGGCCCCAAAGATGCAACAAGATGCAACGGGCAAACTTTGTTTGTTAATATATATTTGTCGAAAGATAAAATTTAAACGATGTAAGCCGAAAAACGTTATACAAGAGTAGGCAATAAATTTAAACACTAAAAATAATGGCAAAAGCAACAGGTAGTTCCAGAGGAACCAACTCCACTAAGAAAAAAGCATTAGATGGCAGAACAAAAGCAGCCAAGGTTATGAGTGGGAAATTCGATGCTAAGAAAAAAAAATAAATAAAAAATTTGTAAAACGAGGAAACCGAAAATCGAAAAAAAAGAGTAGGTAAATAAAAAACAAAAAAACAAAAAATTATGGCAGAAATATCATTCACAGGCAATAAATTATTAAAATCAGTTGCTAATGAGTTTACAAGTAAATTTCCTTATTTATGGCTTAGGTGGTATAATAAAGAGGGGGGCGCAAACTCATGGGATGTAACACATGCATCGATACGTGCTAAGAAATCAGCAAGTGAATTGTCAACCAACGCATCAATGAACGTTGGTACTTTTGAAAAAAGGTACGAAGAGGCGTATGGAGTAAAAATTGAAGTCATGTACATAAAAGCAGATAGGAAATATCGTTCTTTAGATGAGGACAACCATTTAACATTAGCTGAATACAACAAAAAAGTTGCCGAAAAGGGAGCTCAAAAAGCTAAAGAGGCTATTCCAAGTTTTAAATAATTTTAAATAAATTAAAAAAATTAATTAGTGTCTGTCTATAGAGTCGGCATTAAAACTTAGAACGTTATTGCGAAGGAGGCACTACTGAAGCCATCTCACACCAATATATGAGATTGCTTCGGCTAAAAAAGCCTCGCAATGACGACCGTTATTGGCTTTATTTCAAACAAAACAATTTTGGTTCAAAAATTTGAAATCCAGAATTCTGAAGCTTAAAATTTGCATAAATAAAATAAATAAAAAAATATAGAGATGAAAATAGAAGTTAAATCAGCAGCTGCCACATTAGGTAAATTTATGGTGGAATTCAATAATGTATACCCTACTATTTTTTTACGTTTTTATAAAAGCGATGATTTTAGTGTAGACAATAGATATCCACACAATACAAAGGTTAAAGATTTTGTACCCCTTCCAGTTGTTATTGAAGCCTCAGAAAATATAACCTTATTAGAAATGGATAATCTACTAACAAAAAAATTAGGTGTGAAATATATTGAAATAGTTTATTATCCAAAGACAGGGGCTGGAGCACTTCGTTTTGTTGGCAGCGAGCTACAAACGTCGATAAAACTAATTATGGAAAAAGGTATAAGGGATGAGTGGTTGACGGAAAAACAAAAAGGGAAATTAAAGCTTTCTTAAATTGCCTTTTATTGCTTTTACTGAATCCCTTCGAAATTAAATAGCCTCTTACAAAAATCAAATAGAAGGCTACATCTGCCGCGTGCCATAGTTAGGCATCTAAATCAATTGATTTAGATGCTATAGAAAAGATTTACAAAACGTAAAAAATCAGAAGAAAAGAACATCGGATAATTATTCAAATAAGATTAAAAAGACAAAAGACTCAAACGCAAAATGTAGTTGTCGGCAAAGTAAAATTAATGCAGAAAATAATTATGTAAATCAAATGCGATGCTAAGAAAAAACAAATTAAGTACATAAAGAATAACATTAAAAGGATTAAATGATACTAGAAATTTCGCTGACTTCAATTTCTGTTTTAGTTATGACATCAAAAATAGCTGGTTATATTGCATTTGTAATTTCGCTAATTGTAGCAATTATTACGTTTGTTATCACATGGCTAGTTTCTGAATTTTTCATTCCTCCCCGCAATCATTGGTCTCAAAGCCGTTATTCTATTTTTGTTCTTAAGTTGGGCATGGCTAGCGGTGCCGCATTTTGGGTTTTTTTGATTGTAGGAAGTGCTATCAATAGCTATTTAGGAAAATAGCAGCTGTTTTGTAAAATAAGAACTAAACAAATCAGGTATGTAAAAAAGGAGAAAAAAAACACCATTAGCTAGGCGAACAGAACATTTTAAATTAAAATGAATTTAATGCTTTTGCTAAATATAAGGGTGTTGTTTAAATTATAACTGCTCATCCTGAGTGGTTTTAAGTAAAGACAAAGGAGAATGCCGAAATGCCTTTTAAAGAGAGTAGGTTTTTTAAAAGTGAAGAAAAAATGGAAAAAACTAAACAATCCGCTAAACAACTGATTTACGACATTTCAAGCGAGGTATCACTATTAACTGAAATTTATGTAGCCAGGTTTAGCGAAAGAAAATCAAGTGGAGATTATGATGGAAATTGGAGACAATCAATTTACTTAGAAAAACCAAATTGGGAACAAGTAGCTTGGTTAATAAAGCATCCCAAAAACAATAAAGTTGAACTTCAAATCAACGTTCTTTCCTTAACAACAGACAAACCAACTGAACTAGATTGGATTAAACTCAAAGAAAAAGCAGCGATATTATCATCTAAAGGAAAAGTTACTTTTCAATTGTATGACGGTAAAAAAAATAAGAATTCTCATGTAGCTGTTAGCTACGATATTGATTTGATTAATGAAGTGTTAGATCAAAATAAAATTAAAGAAATTTATTCTGATTGGAAAAAGGTGCTTGATTTATTTGTGAGCTTCGCTTCTCATCATAGTATTGCCGGAATAAAAACAAAGAAAACTCGCGAAGTTCTAACCGAAAAAAATCAAGAGGTAAAATCCAAACTTTCAAACAATTTCAAAGTGCGTTTAAGATGGTTTAAAGATATTGATTTCGATTTAGCAGCTGTTTATGTTTTAAAAAATGGAGATAAAGGATTGATTTATTTTGGGAACAAAGGCTCAATTACTGCAAGTCCTAATATTAATCTTGATAAGGATTCGATGTATGGTGGAGAAAATGAAAAGGTTGAGAATCTTTGTATAATAAACAAAAACCATATTGATAAAGTTTTTATCATTTGTTGGGACTATTCTAACCTTGGAGGAAGTTCCGCATTCGACAGAAGTAATGTAAATGTAGCTATTTCAGATGATAATGATAATCTTGTAGTTGTGAAGCCAACAACCGCATCAGGAAATGATTCGGTGTGTATTGCAGAAATTAGCTTCAATCTAGATGGGATAGCAGTGAAGAATAAATCAGTTAGTTTTAAACGACCTGGGTCTTCTGCTATTGATATATATAATATCATTAAATAAAATCAAAGGAGGAAGCCGAAATGCCTTATAAAGAGAGTAGGTTTTTTTAAAATTAAAATAATAATAAACAACGCAGGAAGATTACCGAAAATTCTTATAACCTGAGTGCGCTCTTTAAATGAAACAAATGAAATTAAACAAATGAAATCAAGCGTAATAGATATCCCCAGAAAAAAAAGCGAGGCTGATTTATTTGGCATCCAAAAATACCAGAATGCCTTGGTTGAGTTTGTTAATCATTCACATACACCACTAACCATTGCCTTGCAAGGTGAGTGGGGCAGTGGTAAAACATCGCTCATGAATTTGCTTGACGATGAGTTGTGCGATAAAGGTACATTTTATAGGGTTTGGATTAATTCATGGCAATACTCGCTCATGCGAACTCCCGAAGAAGCTATTTTAAAGATAGTGGAAGGTATGATTGAGCAAATTTTAAAAACCATATCAGATAACGACGGAAAAAATAAAACAGTAGAAAATGTAAAATCAATTTTTAAAAAAATATCTTTTGCAGGCGGTAAATTTTTGGCGAAACAAATTGCCGATAAAGCTGGTTTGAACCCCGATGGGGTAGATGCTTTTTTTGATGGCGGAGGTTCTGAAGGTGCCGAAATTAGCAGGATGAAAAAGGAAATAGAAAAACTGATTGCCGAAATTATTGAAACAAGTAAAGATAAAAATAAGACGGGCTTTATTTTTTTTATTGATGATTTAGACAGAATAGATCCGCCGGTTGCTGTACAAATTTTAGAATTACTTAAAAATATTTTTGATTTAGATAAATGTATTTTCGTGCTTGCCATTGATTATGATGTAGTAATAAAAGGACTTGAGCCCAAATTTGGAAAACTAACCCCTCAAAACGAAAGAGAGTTTAGATCATTTTTTGATAAAATTATTCAAATGCCTTTTTCAATGCCGGTAGCAAGTTATACTATTGATGTTTACTTAATAGATGCTTTAATAAATATTGGTTTTATCACGGAAGAAGAGGCCACAGAAAATCAATATAAAGAATCTTTAACGGAACTAGCCAGCTTATCAGTAGGTCAAAACCCTCGGGCGTTAAAACGATTAACAAATACATTGTCGCTCATTACCATCATTAATAAATATGGAGATGAGCAACAAAATGAAATTGAAAATGAAAAATTAATAGGCTTTGCAATGGTTTGCTTGCAAATTGCATATCCTTATGTTTACAATAAATTAATTGAAGATTCAAATTTTATTAACTGGAATGATGAAACTGCTTTAAAATTAGATTTAGAAAGTTTAACACCCGAACAACAAGCACGCTTAAATTCCACGTCAGAATTTGATGAGCCTTGGGAGAAAGTTTTATTTAGAATGTGCCAAAAAGAAACGTACTCCAAAAATAGAGTTTTTCAAATTTCCAGATTGCTTAATAAAGTAAAAGAGCTTATTCCTAAAGGGCATGATTTAGGTGAAGTTATTGCATCTATTTTAGAGCAATCTGCTATAACCAATTTAGCAGCCAATGATAAACCTAAAGTGATTGGAATATCGAGAAAAGATAATATAAATTTATGTATATCATTCTCTGATCAGCTAGTTAACAAATTAAAAGAAAATTTAATTATTTTAGAAACACCCCCTATAAAATCTACACGTGATATAGTAATTTGTAAAATAGATATTCCAATTGCGAATTCTAAATTTAAAGATTTTAAATATAGGTTAGATGTATGTCAAGCTACATGGACTGGTGTATTCATTTCCTTCAGAGCATTCGATGGAACGACCATTAAAAACCATGGAAAAAACCCTATACTTCAAAACGTTCGCAATACTATATGTAAAAAGGGTTATGACAAAGGCGCTGGGATTTGGGATGTATTAACAAAAACGATCATAGTTGGAAGCTCTCCATTAAATTTTTCAAAATTAGATGATGCGATTATGGCAACACTAGTGGATAATAAAAAATTGGAAGCCTTGGTAAATACTGTTACTGATGAATGTAAAATACTGGTTGAGCTGATTAAAAATACTTTTGAAGCGGATAAATAATTCTTATTGATTAAAAACGAGGAAGCTGAAAATCGTTAAAAGAGTAGGTAAATAAATTTT
>CAMBDK010000133.1 GCA_945865315.1 Chitinophaga pinensis
TGCCGAACCATAAATCCCCTTTGCTATCTTGGGTTATACTCCAAACGCTATTATTTGCCAGTCCTTGTTGTGTAGTAAAATTGGTGAAGGATTTCCCATCATATCGGCTCACACCTCCACCATCAGTCCCGAACCATAAAACCCCTTTGCTATCTTGGGTTATACTCCTTACGGTGTTATATGCTAATCCTTGAGCAGCAGTATAATTGGTAAAAGATTTCCCATCATATCGGCTCACACCTCCACCATCAGTACCGAACCATAAATTTCCTTTGCTGTCTTTATAGCCACAAAGAATGACATCAAGTGCTAATCCTTGGTCGGTAGTAAAGGTTGTAAAATTGCCAATTGCAGCAGGGCTTTGGTCTTTTGAAGGGGCGGTGGTCGGGGGCGTGGTGCACGAATTTAAATCTGTAACTACAACAGGTAATAGTTTTGTTACAGGTGGTACAAGGTCCATTTTTACATCGCCACCTTTTGAATGCTTAATGTACGAACCACCTACTTTTGTAGGTATTGCAAATACAACAGGTTCAGGCTTTTCGGAAAGGTTTATTATTGGTGCTGGTTTAAGACTATCGGTGGTAGCATGTGTACCTATGGTTTCTATAACTGTAGGTGATTTTTTTTGCTTGTTTTCGTTTTGATTGTCATTGCAAGCGAAAACAACAAATAACAGAAATATTAACAGTGATTTTCTCATATTTTTTTAGACTATACAAATATATAAAAATACTTGAAATTAAGGAATGGTAATTCTTTTAGGGTTTAAATAATTTTGATGTGCTAAATTAAAAAAATCTTTAGTTTTGAACATTAACTCCGCCTTTAAAGTCGAAGAGAATAAAGATGTCAACAAAATTTGGCTTTAGCCCAGAAAAAAAAACTCTTTTGTAAATTAATGATTCACGCAAATTGTGGGCGCATAAAGTCACTATGCTTTTCTAACAAAAGAAATTAAATCGAAGCTTATAAAGACTTTCAAAGAAAATACGCGCACAAAACAAATTTTCATCGACAATATAAAAATTCTTAAGGAAATGATAGCTGCGGCAGCCAATCGATGATTATTACAAATTTAGCATAGAAGAAAAATACTGTAAATCATAAGGAGCATCTTTTCTTTACAAATATTGCTAACTTTGAAGCATTATTGCATTAACAAATTTTGAAGAAACATCATAACATACAATTTAAGGCGCTATTGCTTTTACTGGTTTACTTATTCAGTAATAGTCCTTCCATTCTATTCCATCACCACAAATTAGAAATTGCCTTGTATGAAAAGGCCTCGCCTTGTGAAAAAACAATTTACTTTTCCGATAAAAACAACAATTGCAATCATAAGACACACCTATCTATAGCTCATAAAAAATGTTCCTTATGCGACAATCATACTGCTGCACCTCATTCGCCACAAATATTTCATAGCTGTTTTTTTAACAAAGTAGCAAGTGCAGATTATACTGAAAAAATAAACAATTATTTCTTCCTCTTACCATCTATTTTTTCTAATAGAGGTCCTCCTTCTGTTTCATCTCTTGCCGTTTAATATTTTTTACAGGACAATTTAATTGTTCTGGATACTCATTTATTCAATTTTAATAAACAATCAAGATGAAACTAAAAATCATTTGTACAATAGTTGCGTTCGTTTTCGCATTTCAAACTATCGTTGCACAAAATAAAATTACTGGCAATATAAAAGATGAGCTAGCAAAGAAAGATTTAACAGGAGTTACAGTTTATATCAGCGACCTAAAAACAGCAGCTAGCACAGATAAAGATGGTAATTACAAAATAGAAAATATCAAAACAGGTACTTACCTTTTTGAAATAAGTTTTGTTGGCTATAAAAAAAGAGTGGAACGAATTTATATTGGCAAAGATACGCTGCTGGATTTTTTGATAAGGCCTGCTGTTGCAGAATTAAATGAAATTGTTATTACTGCCGTTTCCCATTCTACTGAACTAAAGTTAAGTCCTATTATCATTAAACCAATTGATGTAAGCGAACTAAATCAAAACAGTTCTACAAATTTAATTGACGCTTTAAAAAATATTCCAGGAATAAGCCAAATTACCACTGGTGCGGGTATTTCAAAACCCATAATACGAGGATTGGGATATAACAGGGTTATTTCCTTATATAACGGCATTCGGCAAGAGGGACAACAATGGGGTGACGAACACGGCATTGAAATTGACGAATATTCTATTGAAAGAATTGAAATTGTAAAAGGTCCCGGAAGTTTGATGTATGGCTCGGATGGAATAGCAGGGGTTTTAAATTTTATTTCCCACAAATCACCCGCAGTTGGACAAATTAATACGCAGTTAATTTCAAACTATCAAAGTAATAATAACTTAATGGCTTATTCCATTTCAAATGCAGGAAACAAAAACGATGTTAAATGGCTTGGTAGATTCAGTAATAAATTTGCAGGGAATTATCAAAATAAATATGACGGGAAAATATATAATTCAGGCTTTCAAGAATATAATGGAAGTTTGTTTTTAGGCCTAAATAAAAAATGGGGCTATTCTCACTTGAATTTAAGTTCATTCAATACATCCTTAAATATGGTGGAAGGAGAAAGAGACAGTTTAGGAAACTTTGTTTTTGAATCTCCTGATGGAAAAGGCGCTACAAATATAATAGCAGCAACTGCAAAGGATTTAAGTGCTTATAATATTGGATTCCCGCACCAAGAAGTAAATCATCTGAGGGTGCTAACAAATAACTATTTCATTCATAGGAAGGGTACTACCAATTTAGATTTAGGATACCAAAATAATAAGCGCAAGGAATTTGGTGATGTTTTAAACCCAAATGACAAGGCTTTGTTCTTTGACTTAAATACTTTCAACTATAATTTAAGATACAATTTAGCTGAAATGAAAGCTTGGGAAACTTCTATTGGTATTAGCGGTATGCACCAAAGAAATACAAATAAAGGGCTGAAGTATTTAATACCTGAATACAATATTTTTGAAATTGGTGGTTTTTTATTTGCTCAGAAAACCTTTAAAAAATTAACATTAGCAGGTGGTTTAAGATTTGATAATAGAAATATTAATACAAATAAATTAATATTAGATACTTTGGGAACTCCTTTAAGTATTGAGGATAGCACAACAAATATAAAATTTAATGCCATCAATAAAAACTACAATAGTTTTTCAGGAAGCCTGGGGATGTCCTATCAAATAAATAAGAAATCTACCTTTAAATTAAATTTATCAAGAGGCTTTAGAACACCTAATATTGCCGAAATTGCATCTAACGGACGGCACGAAGGTACTTTGAGATTTGAATATGGAACGCCAGACTTAAAACCAGAGCTTAGTCATCAAATTGACATTGCATATTTTTTTAACGCTGATCACCTTACATTTGAGTTTACTCCATTTGTAAACTTTATTTCTAATTATATTTTTTCGGAAAAACTGACAGCTGCATTTGGTGGCGATTCTATACCTTACCCTGCCGATCCTGCACCTGCTTTTAAATTTAGCCAGGGCGATGCAACTTTAATTGGGGGAGAAATATATTTAGATGTTCATCCTCACCCATTTGACTGGTTACATATTGAAAATTCATTTTCTTTTGTACAGGCATCACAAAATAACCAAGCCGACAGCACAAAGTATTTGCCATTTATTCCTGCTCCAAAATATAGGGGCGAACTAAAAGCGCAGTTTAATAAAGTGGGTAAAAAAATAACCAATGCATACGTAAAGTTTGCTGTTGACTGCTATTTACAGCAGAACAAATTTTTCAAAGCTTATGGCACTGAAACAGAAACTCCTTCTTTCACATTACTAAGTGCTGGAGTTGGAGCTAATGTTAATGCGTTTAATAGAAGTAACTTTATGAGCATATACATTAGTGCCGAAAACATAGCTGACATAGCATATCAAAGCCATTTAAGCCGACTAAAATATGCGCCACGAAATTTATTCACCGGCAGAAATGGAGTTTATAATATGGGGAGAAATATTAGTTTGAAATTGATATTTAATCTTTAAATTGCCGAGCAAGTTTTGCAGATAAAAGAAAACACGTTTTACAGTTTATTTTATTAAGAATCTTGAAAATTAATTAATTAACTGATAAAAAAATTGAAAAATATCTTACTCACATTTTTATCCTTTCAAGCAATATTTTTATCTGCTCAAAACGACTCTCTAAAAACAATGACTTATAGTGCTTATGGAGAAATTTACTATAGCTATGATTTTGAGAATCCAAGTAACCACGAAAAACCAAATTTTATTTATAATCATAAACGACATAATGAGATAAATGCAAATTTAATCGTTATGAAAACTAATTTTAATAATAAAAATAGTAGGGCCAATTTAGGTTTAATGACAGGTAATTATGCGCAATACAATTTAAGTTCAGAACCCTTTTGGGCTCAATTTATATACGAAGCAAACATTGGCCTTAAAATATCTAAAAAATATAACCTATGGTTAGACGCTGGAATAATGCCTTCACACATTGGCTTTGAAAGTACTATTAGTGCTGACTGCTGGACATTAACAAGGAGCATTTTAGCAGAAAATTCACCTTATTATGAAACAGGATTAAAATTATGTTATACAAATAAAAAAGAAAATCTAAACTTTGCTTTTTTAGTGTTAAACGGTTGGCAACGTATAAAAAAACCTAATTATATTCAACAGCCTTCTTTTGGACTTCAATTAAATTACAAACCAGCAGATAAACTTATTTTTAATTATAGCAATTTTATTGGTACAGATA
The DNA here is from genome assembly GCA_945865315.1 of Chitinophaga pinensis. Lineage (GTDB taxonomy): Bacteria > Bacteroidota > Bacteroidia > 2-12-FULL-35-15 > 2-12-FULL-35-15 > 2-12-FULL-35-15. Next base: position 4,775 of record CAMBDK010000133.1, read on the forward strand.
AGCCCGACAGTTTAAAATCATTAAGAACATTTCATAATTTTTTCATTCAATATGAACCAACAAGTAAAATTGGACTTATTGCAGGTTTTGATATCGGAACCGATAAGTATAACTCAAATGATTATGGGGCTTGGTTTTCGCCTGTATTAATATTAAGATATACTTTAAATAACAATATGAAAATTGCCTTTCGTGGCGAATACTATCAGGACAAATACAATATAATTATCAAAACAAATACTCAAAATGGATTTCAAGTATCAGGCATATCTACAAACTTCGACTATAAAATAAACGAAAAGATAGTATTTAGAATTGAAGGTAAAATGTATGATTCAAAAGACAAAATTTTCAAAAATAATACCAATGAAAATTTTTCTTTTACAACTAACCTAACAATAAAATTATGATAAAAAAATTAAAGCTATATAGCCTTAAAAATAGTGTTATTTTTAATAAATTTAAGATTAGTAGTTCACTGATTTTTAAAACAAGATATAACGAAGATCCGAGTGAAACGAACTCACGAATTTCTTTAAAATAATATATTTATGAGTAAATCGGACATTAAAAACATACACTAATTAGTGTCTGTCCATAGAGTCGAGAGTCTGAACTATAATATTCGAGTTCGAGGCTTTCGTAGTTTTGAAAATCAGGAGTTTACATTGGTAAATGACTGGTTTTCAAAACAATAATAACGAAGAAATCGGACATTATAGACAGACTCTAATTATCATATTCTAACCCCTATCACCAAAATATCATCCACCTGTTCTGTTCCTGCTTTCCAATCTTCTATAAAGTTATCTAAATATTCCCCTTGTTCCTTCATTGGTTTATCTTGAATATTCACTAATATTTCTTTAAACTTTTTTGTCATTAATTTTTTACCCTTAGGTCCGTTAAATTGATCGGCAAAACCATCGGTGCTTAAATAAATTGTATCGCCTGCCTGTAATTTTATTTCGTGTGTTTCAAAATGTTGATTATCTTCTGTTAAGCCACCTATGGCTACTTTAGTTGCTTTTATTTCTGCTACAATAGATTGACCACTATAAATAATATATAGTGGACGATTTGCTGCAGCATAATGTAATACTACCCCTTCTCCTTTGGCCTCAGATGGGCTGAGGCTGCATAGCGCTATGTCCATGCCATCTCTGGTCGATTCATTACTTTCGGATTGGTGTAAAGCGGTTTTTATGCCCATGTTCAATAGTTTTAAAATTTCTGATGTATCTGAACTTTGAGCAACAGCATCCGATAATTTACTTACCCCTAACATACTCATAAATGCACCCGGCACTCCATGACCGGTGCAATCTCCAGCAGCAATAAAAGTCCCTCCCCTCCCATTAGGAATAGAGCTAGGGTTTATATGAAAAAAATAAAAATCGCCACTAACAATATCTTTTGGTTTAAAAAGCACAAAACTATTTGGAAATGCTGCCAATATATCTTTGTAATCTGGTAAAATTGAACCTTGTATGCGCTTTGCATAATTGATACTATCTAAAATTTCTTTCTGTTTTTCATCTACTAAATATTTTTGCTCTTCTGCTAGTTCTCTTTGATTATCTGCCTCTTCTTTTTGCTGTACAACTTCTTTTGTTCTTTCAACAACTGTTGATTCCAAAATTTCTTTATCCTTCCTTAACAAAGCTGTTCTCCATTTATATATCCCAAGCAACGAAATAAAAATTAGAGTAGCATCAATACTATACATCCACCATGTTCTCCACCAGGGTGGCAATACTTTAAATGCGTATACTACAGGCGCACACCATATCCCTTCTGGACTTTGTGCTTTTAGTTTGAAGGTATAATTACCTTCGTTAATATTACCAAAACTTGCCGATTTTTTTTTTGTTATGGGACTCCACTCTTTATCATAGCCCTCTAAAATATACTGGTAGTTAACCAAATACGGTTTACCGGCTTCAATAGCATTAAAATCAAAACTTACATTATTGTGTTCGTATGGTAATACAAGATTTTCTGGTAGGGGATAAAAATTTGTAATGCTATCAAAGGCAACGCCCGAAAATTTTGTTTGCTGACTATAGAGTATTTCTTTTGAAGCCAATTTACCAAAAGCCATGAACTCCGCTAACAGCATTGCCGTGCTATCCGAAACTTTTGCACTAGAATCATTCATACCTAATTTCCTGAATTTATTTTTATTAGTTTTTGATAAGCTTAAATTATACCAGCAAATATTCTCATTATTTAATTTTATATTTTGAATAACAACTTCCGGTGGCGCTTTATTTTTATTTACAGCAGCATAATCAAACCTCACCAAACCCGTTTTATCAGAGCCGGTACCAGCCCATAAGATACCATCCTTATCAATAAACATATTATTGGGAGTCATATCTTTTACAGGGCAACCAGTGTTGGTATTATAATATTCTATTCCATATTTTGCTTTAACTATATCACTTGCATCCTCAACAATTCCTCCTTTTAATACCGTAAAACCAAGATTTGTACCAATGAATATATTACCATCTTTATCTTCAACCATGCCATAAACGTTATCTTCGGCAAGTCCATTTTTGGAGGAGAAACTTTTTAGCTTATAGCTTATGGATTCATTTGCTTTTATTTTCCCTGCAACATCAACAACCGCCGACTGCTCCTGCCCTGAACAAAAAATGGTAATACCACTACCTATAGTACCAACCCAAATATTTCCTTTTTTATCCACCATAATGCTGTAAACATTATTATTTGCTAGTCCTTGGGCTGTGGTAAAATTGGTAAAGGATATACCATCATATTTACTTATTCCGCCACTTATAGAGCCGAACCATAAATTACCTTTCTTATCCTGGTTTATACTCCAAATTTCATTATTTATTAGTCCTTGCGCTGTGGTAAAATTGGTAAAAGATTTAACAAGTTTTCCATTGATTTTTTTAAGACCTTGTTGTATTCGTTGAGGAATAATTTCACCTCTTTGCAGGGCAGCTTCAATCGCCTCAACTCGGATCCCATCATATCGGCTTACTCCGCCACCATTAGTGCCAAACCATAAATCCCCTTTGTTATCTTGCCTTATACTTCTTACATCATTATTTGCCAACCCTTGCGCTGTAGTATAATTGATAAATGATTTTCCGTTATATTTGCTCACTCCATTCAAAGAAGTGCCAAACCATACATCCCCTTTGCTATCATGGCTTATACTCCAAACCTGGTCACATGCCAAACCTTGCCCTGTCATAAAATTAGTAAAGGATTTCCCATCATATCGGCTCACACCACCTCCAAAAGTTCCAAACCATAAACCCCCTTTGCTATCTGAGCTTATACTCAAAACCATATTATTTACAAACCCTTGTGCTGTAGTAAAATTGGTAAAGGATTTCCCATCATATCTACTCACCCCGCCACCTTTAGTGCCAAACCATAAATATCCTTTTTCATCCTTGTTTATACTAATTACGCGATTATTTGCCAAGCCTTGTTTTGAGGTAAAATTGGTAAAGGTTTTCCCATCATATCTACTCACACCGCCACCATCAGTGCCGAACCAAATATTTCCTTTGTTATCCAAACAAATACTGGAAACGCTGTTATGTGCTAATCCTTCCGCCGACGTAAAATTGGTAAAGCATTTCCCATCATATCGGCTCACACCAAAATTAGTACCGAACCATAAATCCTCTTTGTTATCCTGGCATATACAATTTACGTGGTTACTTCTCAATCCTTCCGCCAACGTAAAATTGGTAAAAGATTTTCCATCATATCGGCTCACACCGCCACCTTTACTGCCGAACCATAAATTATCTTTGTTGTCTTGGTATATACTAGAAACAGAATTATTTGCCAGACCTTGCGCTTTGGTATAATTTATAAAGGATTTCCCATCATATCGGCTCAGCCCCCCATCAGTGCCGTACCATAAATTACCTTTCTTATCCTGGTTTATACTCAAAATTTCATTATTTATTAGTCCTTGCGCTGTGGTATAATTGCTAAAAGATTTCCCATCATATCGGCTCACACCACCACCATTGGTGCCGAACCATAAATCCCCTTTGTTATCCTGACT
>CAMBDK010000134.1 GCA_945865315.1 Chitinophaga pinensis
AGATTATTGCAAACCTTTAACTTTCGTTTAGCCTCAGACAGTTTCCGCTCCTGCACAAGCCATCGCTTTGAATTACCTTTGATTTTTGAATCATCAATAGTTGATGTCGGTCATTTTAGTTTTAAATTAGCATCCCGCTTTAGTGCCTACTGCGAATTTAATCAATCTGTTATACATTGTAAACAATTTTGATTACAGTCAATTTATTTTTGTAAAAACATTTCAAAAAATAATAAGAACCCTTCAATTATTTTTTGAAGCATTTTTTCTTTTGTCTTGATACAAAAGAAACAAAAAATCAAGACTTCAACTATTTATGATAAAAAATCTAAACGTCATTCATCCGAGCGGAAAAACTCGGCTGATAGATTATTGCAAACCTTTAACTTTCGTTTAGCCTCAGACAGTTTCCGCTCCTGCGCAAGCCCTCGCTTTGAATTACCTTTGATTTTTGAATCATCAATAGTTGATGTCGGTCATTTTAGTTTTAAATTAGCATCCCCCAGCACTGCCTACTGCGGATTTAATCAATCTGTTATACATTGTAAACAATTTTGATTACAGTCATATCATTTAAAGACAATAGATATTTCACAGGATCAGGCTTATTGAATAACAAGTTTACCATTAGCAATAAGTTTTTGGGAATGCAGCACCTTATAAAAGTATAGGCCTTTAGAAAGTTTTTCCTTAAATAATTCAGTTTCAATGCCTATATTTTCCAAAATCAAGACTTCTTTTCCAAGCAAATCATAAAGATAAAAATCCATTTCAGGAATTTGCTTAGCCCTAGTTGTTTGAATTTTTATAATTGCAGAAGTGCTGAAAGGGTTAGGATAAATAGATACGTTTAAAAATTCATCCATGTTAGTTTGTAAATCAGTAGTTGAAACTACATAAATAGCAGAAGTTGCTGAGCATCCGTTAAGATCAGTAATAGTTACAGTATAATTTCCGTCAACAGTTACAACATGGGTAGCTGCAATTGCCATTGAAATAGGAGATCCATTCAATTTCCACTGATAATTATCACCATTGCTAGCTGTTAGGGTATTTCCAGAAGATGTAATAGTTGGTATTGCAGGCAAAGCATTTACTGTGATGTATGAAATTTTATTTTTAGTGCTGAAGCCTCCAATGTTAGTTGCATTTAATTGTACCGCATATTCGCCAGCAGTATTATAACAAATATTAGAGGGGTTCACTGCAGTGGAAGATGCGGGAGTACCACCAGTAAAAGTCCATACCAAGGAGGAGGGAGAATTAAGGCTTTGGTTAGTGAAGTTAATACATTGTCCGGCACAAATAGTTGTATCGCTTGCAACAAAATCAGCAATAGGAGCAGTAGTTGCAAGACCAGAGATGTTTATATCATCTATATAAAGGTTATTACCATACCAATTTGTTGACTCAAATTTAAGTATAACACTACTTCCAATATACAGATTTAAATCTACAGTTTCTGTGCGCCAATGGCTTGAAGTAGTTGGTTTAAATGAATTTGTGCTCGACCCTGCAGTTGCTAATATGGGGCCACCTTTGGTATAAGCTGCCAACATACCATAGGTTGCTCCACAATCGTTAGACACTAAAACCCTTAGGGTATCATAATTAGAAGGATTAGGATAGTTTTTATAAGCTACTTTAAAAGTTAATGAAGGATTTAACACATTAGCTAAGCTAATAGCTTTACTAATGAGGAAGTCCTTTTCACCATCTCCATTTGAGTAATTATAATGATTCATATAAGCACATGCAGTGCTAGTGCCATTTCCTGAAGCTAAAGTATCTCTTGCCCAGCTTATTAAATCAACAGGACTCTGACTAATTTCCCATCCAATAGGAGGAAATGCATCGAGTTCAAAATTTTCAGAAAAAGGTAAAGATGCACTACCAATAGTAATGTAATTGGTTTTTATTATTGAGTCGGTTCCATTTAAATTAGTTACTTTAAGCTTTACAGCGTAAGTTCCAGCAGTTTGGTAAACATGGGTTGGATTTTGGGTAGTATGATCAATGCTGCCATTATTATCCATATCCCAAGCCCAGGCAGAAGGGGCACCAATGCTTTGGTCAGTAAAGCTAATAGTATCAGGGATAGAGCAGCCAACAGTATTGCTAGCAATAAAATCAGCGGTAGGAGATCCCAGAGGGCAATTTCCAGCAGTAAGAGCAATCATATGGCTTGCCCCGCAACTGTTATCAACAATACTTCTACTCATCACATCATTACCGCCGTTAATATTATCAGCATTTATGAGCCTCATAAAGGTACCTAAAGTAATAGAATAATGCATGATATCATTAGGATTAATGACATGGGTAAGTTGATTGCCGTGGCCTAATTCGTGCACAGCCACAGATTCAAAGTCGGATTGAGATCCAGAAGGTGGGCTGGTAGTATAATTCCAACTGCTAGCATCATCAAAAACAATATCTAATTCATCAACGTACCAAACACCGGTGTTACATGAAGTCCAATAGCTAGTGCACCTACCTAAAACACCTACAGGAAGTTCAGCACCAATATCAAATCGTACCACATTAACATTATCGTTTGCAATAGTATTGATGGACGTGGTAGTTCCTATTTCCAAATTAACATAAATACCACATCTCCAAGTATTTAAAGCGCGAGTAAAGGCATCTTTTGCAGGAGTATTAGCATCAAAACCTGTGAACATTTGCCAAGTATAGCCACCAGTACTATTATTATTTACATGGTCGGTTTGGTAAACGATATTACTATTAATTAAATTGAGCTGGGCATAATTTACAGTTAAAGAACTGCTGCTAGTTGCTGTATTTGAACCAACAATTACTTTAATAGTACCTGAACCAGCAGTACCAGAAGATGCAGTTTTCGAAGGTACTTCAACTTGTATTTGGGAGTCGTTCCAAGAAATATATTGTGAGGGATCTGGTTCAATATAAGATAAACCACCATCGTCTGCGCTAGCAAATTTGACAACAGAAGTACTTTGTGTAGAACCAAAGCCAGTGCCGTTGATGGTAAGAACAGAAGCAGTACCGGCGGAAATATTAGCAGGTGAAAAGTTAGAAATTAAAGGTACCAACAAAGCGGATTTATTGGCGTTATTCTGAGAATTATTAATGTTAAAATATTTTACAACAGTGTGTTTATGATTTGTTTCGTTTTCAAAGCGTTTATATAATTCAATTTCTATGGAATTATACTTTTTAAAAGGATCTACAGCAGTTTTATTAAGCAGATCGTATTTGATAAAACCCTGAGATCCCGCAAAGGATGCGAACGAATTATTTGAAAGATATTGAATAGGAGCTGGCTCAACGAAATAGATTCCAATTTCGCCTACTTTCAATTGCAAGCTTGGTTCCACCAGCTGCATATTACCTTCAACCAAACCACCATCCGTTATCAATTGAAGATGAGAACCCATTTTATTACCTTTAAAAACTTTATATACTTCAATAGAATTGGAAGTAAAAATAAGCGTATGCTCCTTATTCCAAAAAGATATTTTGCTGATTACTTTTCCTTCAATAATAGCGGATGCATTATTTATCCTTGTTGAAAGGGGGACCTCATACATGGAACATTGAGAGAAAGATTTAATAATTCCGAAAAAAATTATCAGCGTCAATAAAATGAATATTTTTTTTATCATAATTTTAATTATTAAATTAATATTTGTTCAAAGGTGAAAATTATATTTTTAAAAAACAACACTTATATTTATAAGATAAATTTACAATTAATTGTGCATTTGCGATAGTTAAACTTTCAATTCAATAGTAGGATAAAAGCAGAAAAGCTTACTTTTGCGATTCTATTAAATTTATTGATGAACAAGAGCAATGTAAAAATAATAACTTTATTGGCTAGTATTGCCTTAATAGGACTTATTGGCATTCAGATTTACTGGATAAACAATACATTAATTATAGGGAAACAGCGGTTTGAACAAAATGTTAACGAGGCCTTAAACAATGTTGTTTCTAGATTGGAAAAAAAAGTTACAGCATATAAAATCAGGAAGAAATTCAACTTTCGTAAGCAAGGTATTCGATTTTTAACATCCCAAGATTCACTACCCGTTAAATCACAATTTCTCGATAATTCAAAACCCAAAAAAAATGATTTTTCATTTCAAAAGGATAAGGTAAACATTAAAATATACGAAGAGTACGCTTCTGATTCTAATGGTGTTTCTATCAAAAAATCGCGCACTAAAAATTATTTGAACGATAGTGCTGCTTCTACAAATAATGATTTTACTGAAATAGATGATAATCAAGGGATGCAGCAATTTATTCCAGGGGAATTTAGAAATAAATGGTTTTCGCAAAAACAAAATACCATCAACGATATATTTGATGAATTGGTAAGTATCAATATTTATAATGATTATAACAATAAAGTAGATACCATAATGTTAGATTCATTAATTCGGGAAGCATTACTGGAAAAGGGTATTACCGCAAATTATATTTTTAGTGTATTACCATCAAAAACACCATTGACTGCTTTAAAAAAGGCAGAAGAGAAAGCATTGTTATTTTATTTAAGTCCATTTAAAATAAATTTATCGCCAGATAATATTTTTATAAAACCACAATATTTGTCTGTTTATTTTCCTGAAGAAAGCAATTATTTACTAAGCACCATAGGCTTTATGTTAGCAATATCAGGGGCATTTATGACATTGGTAATTTTCTCATTTTATTATACTGTAACAACAATTTTTAAGCAGAAGAAACTATCTGAAATTAAAAATGATTTTATCAGTAACATGACACATGAATTTAAGACTCCCATTTCTACAATTTCATTAGCATGTGAAGTATTAAATGATAAAACTGTTGAAAAATCGACAGCGCATGTTACAAATTATGTAAAAATGATAAGTGATGAAAATAAACGACTAAGTTTACTTGTAGAAAATATTCTACAAACGGCAATACTTGATAAAGGAGAGCTTAAATTAAAAATCCAGAGTATTGATATTCATGCATTGATAGAACAAACTATTGCGAACATTAAATTGCAAATAGAGCAGAAAAAAGGAGAAATCACTACTAATCTAGAAGCAAAAACATCTATAATTAATGCTGATAAAATTCATATCACAAACATTATTTTCAATTTGATTGATAATGCGATAAAATATTCAGATAATAAGCCGCAAATAAAAATATGCACTATGAGTGATGAATCGGGTATTTTCATTTCGGTTGAGGATAATGGAATTGGTATAAGTAAGGAAAATCAAAAACAAATATTTGATACAATGTATAGGGTATCAACTGGAAATATTCATAATGTAAAAGGTTTTGGATTGGGCTTAAGTTACGTTAAAGTATTGGTTGAAAAGCATGAGGGGCGAATTTATGTTGAGAGTGAATTGGGCAAAGGAAGTAAATTCACTTTATATTTACCATTGAAATAATACAAACAATACTGATAGAAAGAGAAGCCGTTTGGCAGATAGAAATATTCACAAAAAAAAGTTTTAAATGGAAAAGGTAAAAGTTTTATTAGTAGAAGATGACCCTAATTTGGGAATTCTTTTAAAAGAATATCTTAATGCTAAAGGATATTCAACCACATTGGCAGTTGATGGGAAGCAGGGCTTTGATGTTTTCACAAAAGATAAATTTGGCATTTGTATTTTGGATGTTATGATGCCACTAAAGGATGGCTTTACATTGGCCAAAGAAATACGTACAATTGACAATAAAATTCCAATTGTATTTTTAACGGCAAAATCAATGAAAGATGATGCTTTAGATGGATTTAATGCAGGTGCAGATGACTATATTACGAAACCATTTAGCATGGAAGAGTTATTATTACGAATGAAAGCAATATTGCGCAGGACAGAAAACAAACCATCCGTTTTTTCAGAACAAACCGAATTTAAAATTGGTAGTTATCATTTTGATATAAAGCATCAAACACTGGAGATTAATGGGTTAAAACAAAAACTCACAACAAAGGAAACGGGGCTTTTAAAATTGCTATGCATCAATGCGAACGATGTACTTGACAGGAACATTGCATTAAAAACAGTGTGGCAGGATGATAATTATTTTAGTGGGCGCAGCATGGATGTTTATATTGCCAAGCTTCGTAAATATTTAAAAGAAGACAATACAGTAGGCCTGATCAATGTACATGGAAAAGGATTTAAACTATTGACAGGAAATTAAATTAGTAATGCGAAGGTTGGAACTTATACATTGAACCTAAAATGCATCATATCACCATCGTTCACAACGTATTCTTTTCCTTCAACGCCCATTTTACCAGCATCTTTGCAAGCAACTTCGGAGCCAAGGGAAATAAAGTCGTTATATTTTATTACTTCGGCTCTAATGAAACCTTTTTCAAAATCAGTGTGAATAACACCGGCCGCTTGCGGAGCGGTCATGCCTTTAATGATAGTCCAAGCTCTAACCTCTTTAACACCGGCAGTAAAATATGTTTGCAGGTTCAAAATACGATATGCTGCTTTTATTAGTTTATTAACACCAGGTTCTTCAAGCCCCATATCGTTAAGAAACATTTGTCGTTCTTCAAAAGTCTCCAGCCCAGCAATCTCAGCTTCCATTTGTGCAGTAATGATGAGCACTTCAGCATTTTCAGATTTTACAGCTGCTTTAATGGCATCAACATATTTATTTCCAATTTTTACAGCAGCCTCATCCACGTTGCATACATATAAAACTGGTTTTATTGTTAATAAACAGCAATCGGCAATTGACAACATGTCTAATTCTGAAAGATTTGCTGAACGTGCCGACAAACCTTGTTCCAATATATTTTTAAGATTCACTAATACGTCGTATGCCTTTTTAGCATCTTTATCGTTACCTGTTTTGGATTGTTTCTCAACACGTTTTATTTTTGCTTCAACAGTTTCTAGGTCTTTCAATTGTAGTTCGGTATCAATAATTTCTTTATCACGCACTGGGTCAATAGAACCATCCACATGCACCACATTGGGATCATCAAAACAGCGCAATACATGAATAATAGCATTGGTTTCCCTGATATTTGCCAAAAATTTATTTCCTAAACCTTCACCTTTGCTAGCGCCCTTAACAAGACCAGCGATATCAACAATTTCGACAGTTGTGGGTACCACACGTTCGGGTTTCACTAATTTTTCGAGAGTTGAAAGACGCTCATCAGGAACAGTAATTACGCCAATATTAGGTTCAATGGTGCAAAATGGAAAGTTTGCTGCTTGCGCCTTTGCATTTGATAAACAATTAAAAAGTGTTGATTTTCCAACATTAGGTAAACCTACAATACCACACTGTAATGCCATATCTTTTATTTTTTAAAATTACAATTTGTTAATTTTTAAATTAGGAGCTTAAATACTTTATATAAGTAAAGTTTTCGAAATAAATCCGCAATTAAATGGTTCAAAAACTGTGTGTTTTTCTTTTGTCTTGATACAAAAGAAACAAAAAATCATGAACAAACGATACCTCCCCGCCTGCAAAACTGCATCGCGTTTGTTCATTCCTCACGCGCGTTTTCATAAGGATATGTTTTGCAAAAAAATGAAAACCTCTGTTTTTATTAATATATCTGTTTTGTCTAAATTATTTTGAAAGCTTTACTAAGGTACAAATTACTCCGTTATTTATTTTATTTCCTGCTGAAAAATATTTATAAAAAACCTTATTTTCAAAAAACAGAGTGCAAATGTAAGAAAATAAGCTATTTAATATTTATTAGACCTAATAAATTAATGCGTTTTCTTATAAAAAGATGCTGGACTAAATTGAGATAGCTAAGGTATGATAGGCAGGCTAAAGACATTTTTATCAAAAACGGGGATACTTTATTCATTCCAATGAGCTATTTATATTAAAATAAAAAAAAATTATGCCTATCAGGCTATTATACCAATTATAGTTTCAAAATAGTTGGATCCAAAACCAAAACCACTTTCCAAATCCGCTCTAAATAACCATGCGGGAAGTCATTTCGAGCATGGTCGAGAAAGAGAGCGGCTTAATAAAAATGGACTACTATATATTTATAAATGGTATTACAATTGGGAAATATAATTGTTCACAGATACAAACTTTCAAATATGAAAAAACCGCTCTGGTGTCAATTTCATTAATAGTTGGGTAGCTTTCCGAAATTTGTTTTAAAGACAAGCCCTTGGTGAAAAGTTATAAAATTAATTCTACCGAAAGCCTTGATTTTTGCTCAGCTCGGCAAAGCTTGAACAAGTTCAGCTCCGCACTCGCCTTTCGCAAAAAATTCGACCTGCTTCGCAGGTTTTTTTAAATAAAAAATTTTAAATTGTCAAATAATCAAATAAATCAAATTCTAATCTCGCAAACAACGTACACTAAACCCGTCGGCCTTGAGGCTGGGGCCCATGTAGCTATCGCCACTGGTGAAGTCCAGGCGCCAGCCACCGGTACTGCTGTCCTGTGAACTGCTCCAGTAGTAGCCGCCGATGGCCCTATTGAGCAACAAACCACCCGTGTTGCCCAGGTACCCAGCGGCATGCAATTTTAACACCGAATTATAAGTATTTGTATAACTTGCCCAAGGTTCATTCGCATCCGCATTCGTCCATTCTGTTTGAGTAGGGATACGCCAACCGGTGCCAAGCTCTATGGTACAAGGGTCATTTGCTGCAAGCCAATCGCTGCTTTCACTTATTGATGTTATTGTCCAAGCCGGTGTTGGTCCTACCTTATATCCCTGCTTACGGTTAAACTGCCAATACCAACCTGCAGCGGCAGCGGTGTTATCAGTAGCCGAACTCGCCTGATTGGTTGAACCTAAATT
>CAMBDK010000135.1 GCA_945865315.1 Chitinophaga pinensis
GTTTTTTACGATACGCAAGGTAAAGAAGTAAAAAGGGTTAATGTAGATAACACATTTAATAGTTTAATGATTTCAACAGAAGATTTACAGAGTGGGCTATACTATTATAATTTGCAAACAACACAGGGAATTAGCGAAGCAAAGAAACTTGTTACGGTAAAATAAAATCGGTAAGTAAGAATAATGAAAACTAAATGAAATCAATACTTACAAAAAGAAGAGGCTAAAAGAGTAACCCATATTTAAAATAATTGCTGACCAAACAGATTGCCCTATACAGGTATCAGGCAGAAAAAAAGGTATAGAGCTTACGACCGACATTCCACACACTAACATTTATGTGGAAACGCATCCTATACTCCTTATTCGAGTGTTTGACAACTTGTTCGACAGTGCTGTGAAATTAACACCACGCTTCGGAAGCATAAAAATCACGTTAACACAGGCAGCCAACAAAACCGTTATCTCATTCAGCGACTCTGGTATCGGTATCCCTGCAAGTTTTCAGCAATTGCTTTTTAAGAAGAAAATAAAAACGCAACGGCCGGGTATGAAAACGAACCCTCGACAGGATTAGGGTTATACATCATTAAACAAATAACCGAAGAACTAAATGGGTCAATATGGTATGAAAGCATTGAAAAACAGTGGGACAACGTTTTATGTGTAATTGGACAGTTGTAACGACCTTTGTGTAACGACCTATATGTTAAGACCTATATTTTACAACCGACCAATGCGTTATGACCATTGGGGTATAGGCCTTTATATTAAGACCGCTCTGTCACAACCATCCTGTAACGACTGGGGCGTTAAGCCCATTGTATTGCGACCACAGGGTTACGCCTGTTGGGTGACGACCGTTTTGTTAAAAACTATCGTGTAACGACCGTTATTTTAAGACCATTGTATTGCGACCATTGGGTTATGGCTGTAGGGTTACGACCGCTTTGTAAAAAACATAATGTAACGACCGTTATTTTAAGCCCATTGTATTTCGACCATTGGGTTATGGCTGTTGGGTGACGACTGTTATATATTTTGATTTAGTGGAAATTAAAATTTAAATTTCATTGCCACTCCACAGGGCAAGCACATTTAAAAACCACACCCGCTATCACACATCCAAAGTTTTTAAATAAGCTTTCCCTTTCCTACCGAAAAAAGGAAAAACCCTCCCTAAAAAAACAAAATTTTCTTCCCTCCACACTTTCCGACACACATTCGTGCTAACTTTGCAACAGACGAATTTCATAGCAGGAAAAAAGAACGCCCTGGTGTATAAAATATGCTATACCTTAGCCGACAGCCCAAAAACCTCACGCACGGCATCGCATATTTAGCCGTTCAGACTCTCTACTCTATGGACAGGCACTAATTAGAATCTAAAACTTGTAGCCATAGAAATTCAATGTTTCCAAATCATTAAGAAAAGTCACACTTCAGTTTTTTTAAAAACATTGTAAATTAGAGCCTATACTGAAAACGGGATAAATTATCGCATTCCACAAATTGGCAATTTTGCTTATTGCTTATTGCCAATTGCGTATTTAAAATGCGTTATTTTATACCACATACAGTACAGTTCTACTATTTTTTTCTTTTTAGAAGCATTTGTTTTAACTTTGTATTTAAAATTCAGCAAAATGATAAGTCAAATATACTGTAACAGTCTTACCCAATATTCGAGATATAAAACAAGGGAGGTATTCATTGGCGATGTTCCATTAGGAGGGTCTAATCCTATTAGGGTGCAATCAATGACTACTGTTGATACAATGGATACAATTTCTACTGTCGAACAAAGTATTAGAATGATTAAAGCTGGTTGTGAATACATACGTATTACTGCGCCAAGCATAAAAGAAGCAAAAAATTTAGAGCTAATTAAAAAAGAATTACGAGCCAGAGGATTCAACACACCGCTCATTGCCGATATTCATTTTACCCCCAATGCTGCCGAATTAGCGGCAAGAATAGTTGAAAAGGTAAGAATAAATCCGGGGAATTATGTTGACAAAAAAAAATTTGAATCTATTATTTATACCGATATTGATTATGAAATTGAGTTAGAGAGAATACGCAAAAGATTTACCCCTCTTGTTAAAATTTGTAAAGAATACGGCACAGCAATGCGCATCGGAACTAACCACGGCTCCTTAAGCGACCGTATTTTAAGTCGATACGGTGACACTCCTCTTGGCATGGTGGAAAGCGCAATGGAATTTTTACGAATCTGCGAAGACAATAATTATTTCAACATTGTACTTTCTATGAAAGCGAGTAATACCCTTGTGATGGTTCAGGCCTATCGTTTGCTGATTCAAAAAATGCAGCAAAACAATATGAATTATCCTTTGCATTTAGGGGTAACTGAAGCAGGTGAAGGGGAGGATGGCAGAATTAAATCAGCGGTAGGAATTGGCTCTTTATTGGAAGATGGTATTGGCGATACTATAAGGGTATCATTAACTGAAGAGCCCGAATTTGAAATTCCGGTGGCGAAAAATCTTATAGAAAGATACGCTACACGTTTTTCACATCTGCCAATCCCGAAAATCAATGTTCCTAATGAAAACAATTATAATGAGTTAAACTTAGGATATAACCCATACGATTACAATCGCAGAGTATCACGTGAAATAATGAATATTGGAGCGCAAAATGTTCCTCGAGTTGTTGCAGACTTTAGCAAAAAACAACAAATTACCAAGGCTGCGCTTTTTGCAATTGGATACAATTATTCGGTACCATTAGATAAATGGAATTTAACCGATCAAGCCTGTGATTATATTTATGTTGGTGATAATAAAATAGACTTTGAAATACCGGGAACCTTAGGTTTAATATACAATTCAGAGGCTTGGGGAAAACTTGAAAACAAAACAAGGTGTTACCCTTTTTTTTCAGCCAGCAATTACGCTAATGCTAGTAAAAATTCAAAATCTAGTGAGCTAAATTTCGTCTCCATCACCATCGAAAATTTAATTAATGTTTCCACATTAAATGCTCCTAAGTTTGACAAAACCGTTGTTTTAATTTTATCTACAGACAATGAACATGGCATGGCGGAACAACGAAGAGTTTTTATTGAATTGGTAAAAACAGCTTGCAGTCAACCTGTAATTCTACAAAGAAATTATTATGATTTGGGTGAAGAAAAGTTTCAACTCCATGTGGCAACAGATTTAGGGTCCTTATTGTTAGATGGATTTGGTGACGGGGTGTGGATTACTCAAAATAATTGTACCAGCCTCAAAAATTTAAACGCAACAGCATTTGGAATATTACAAGCTACGCGCACACGAATTTCTAAAACAGAATATATTTCCTGCCCTTCCTGCGGCAGAACACTTTTTGATTTGCAAGAAACAACAGCAAAAATCAGAAATCGTACCGATCATTTAAAAGGTGTAAAGATTGGCATTATGGGTTGTATTGTTAATGGGCCTGGTGAAATGGCAGATGCTGATTATGGTTATGTAGGGACTGGTATTGGCAAAATTACTTTATACAAAGGCAGAGAAGTTGTAGAGCGCAACATTTCATCAACTAAAGCGGTAGAAGCATTAGTTGATTTAATTAAAAAATATGGCGACTGGGTAGAAAAGGAAATAAAATAAGAGCATTAACAGGTATTCTCTAATAATTTTTTTTCATTAGAAAATATTTTTACTTCGACAACTCAATGCTTCTGTCTCTGGCTTTTACTATGCCTTTTTGAAGATTTTCGCCAATATGCGCATCCATAAAAACTGAAAAGGCCGCTTCTGTTGTACCCCCTTTTGATGCGACCGATTTTATTAATTCATCCAATGACTTATTTGCGTTGTTAATTAAATGAAAAGAGCCTAGCATTGTTTGTTTTACAAACATGGCAGAAGTTGCTTCATCAAATCCCATTTCTTTTCCAGCTTCTATCATGTGTTTAACTAAATAAAAAAAATAGGCTGGGCCGCTTCCACTCAATGCTGTAACACCATCCAACAAATCTTCGTTTTCCAGAAAAACACATCTCCCTGTAGTCCCCAATAAATTTTCGGCTTTCCTTATCTCTTCTATCGGCACACTTTTATTTGCAGTAAAAGCAGTCATACCCATGCCCAGTTCGGCGGGAGAGTTCGGCATTGCCCTTATAATATTCACGTTATTTAAAGCTTGCTCAATTTGTTTTATTTTCATTCCTGCCATAATAGAAATAATGCACTTTGCTTTATTTAATAGAGGTTTCAATTCTTTTGAAAGCTCTTCAAAATCCTGTGGTTTTACTGCAATAATAATTATATCGCTTTCTGCTATTTTTGAATCATTTACTACCGTTACTTGACCCACACCTAATTTTAATAATTCCAGTTTTCTTATTTCATTTTTTTCTGCTAGCAATAAATTTTCTTTCGATAGAATATTATATTTCAAAAATGCACGGGCGTAAATCAAACCCATATTACCGCAGCCTATAATTGTAATTTTCATTATATTATTAGTTAAAAATTATTTTACGTTTTATATTCCTAATTAAAATTCATATTAAAAAATCAAAGCTTCTGTAATCCCTGTTATTGCTATTGAAACACAAAACTTTATTAGGCTTTTTAAATCAATATCCTTTTAATTAGGAACCATTTTTTTTTCTTGCTTAAATAAATATTGTTTTAATAAGGATGCAAGTTAATAAATATTGGGGGGTTTTTTATTCTAAACAAAGCGAGATATTTTTTAAAAAAACAAAACAAAATTATATTGTTATGTCTATTTAATTCAAACTGGCTTAAGGAATGGAATACCCTTAAAGAAAGTAAATATATTACCTTAGTTTTATTTAGCGGCCTTTTATATCTTTTTTAGTTTGTATTATTTAAAAAATCGGTTTTTTTTATTTGCGGAATTTTATTTTATACTATTTCCTGACACAATTCAATTAATACTCCGTTAGTATTTTTGGGATGCAGAAAGCAAATTAATTTATTATCCGCACCTAATGTAGGTTCCTGAGATAGTAAATTAAAACCTTCACTTTGCAAGCGTTTCATTTCAGCGTAAATATCGGAAACTAAAAATGCAATATGATGAATCCCTTCGCCTTTTTTTTCTATAAATTTTGCTATTGGACTATCCATGCTCGTGGCTTCAAGCAATTCAATTTTACTGTCGGCAATCATAAAAAAAGAAGTAGAAACATTTTGGCTTGCTACATGCTCTGTTTTATACGGGGGCTTACCTAATAATTTAGTAAACAATTCATTGGATTGTTCCAAATTTTTTACGGCAATGCCTAAATGCTCTATTTGTATCATCTATAAAGGGGAGAGGACAGTATTTAATTTCCAAAAAAAATCCCGATTTTTAGTTCGGGACTTTATTATTATATATTTTAAATTAAAATTTCAAAAACAATATTTATTTTTTAATAAACTCACCCATCTTATTGTCATAGTTTAAATAATATGCTCCTTTAGGTAAATTAGATGCGTCAATAATTGATGCGTAGCCTCTTTTCACTATATTACCATATTGATCATAAATCTCAAATAATGTTTCTTTAGGCGAATTCTCATTAACAAAGTTAATAGTTTTAGAAACTTTTGCTGGACTAAATGCTATTTCTGGAGCAGTAGAAATAAAATCAATTGTTTTTGAAAATCTTGGTTGCCCAGTATAATCAACTTGTTTAATCCTATATTGGTTTTTCTTATAATGAGGTATAACTTTAAAAGAATAGTTATTTACATCGGCCGTGCCTACCCCATCTACATCTCCAATTTTAACCCATTTATTCCAGCGGAATTGTTCAATAGTAAAAGAAAGTTTACCGCTTTCTCCTTTAGTGGCCCATTTTAAAGTTAAATCAGGATCAACTGCCATTGAAACAATATCGAAAGTGCTTTTTGGCTTTAATACTTCAGGGTTTAACACTTTTGGCTTACAGTCGTCCTTGTGAGTAATTTTCACTTCAATTTTATCTCCTGCTTTTAATTGCAAATTTCTGAAATCAATTTCAAATGCACTGGAAGCAATTTCATCTGTTGTAACATTTCCATTCACTCTAACTTCTTGCACACAATAGCCAACTCCGGAAACAGCAAATGGGTTTTGTACGTATAGGTTTTTACCTTGATAAATACCTTCCAACACAATAACCCCGGTAGAAAAACCAACTGTTGAAAGAAATAAACTAATTACAGCAAAAAATGTTTTTTTCATAATTTTTTAAAAATTAAAAACAATAGCTTAAAATTTAATAACTTATATTTTGAATACAATATTAGAAATCTTATTTAACAAAATCAAAAAAAAATATGTTTTATATGGTTTTGTAAAATAATTACAACTGATTGCAAAAATAATCAATTTATTTTCACATTACACATTTTTTAAGTTTTTTTTTCTATTCTCTTCTATTAATAGTTATTTTATACAATATATTTGTTTTTTTGTAAAAGATAGAGTAATCTTGCAGATAATATCTAAAAAGGTAATTTAAAATACTTATTAAACATGAAAAAATCACTTTGCATTTTCCTTTCAATAGTTTTGGTTTACAGTTCTTGTAATATGGGTGGTGGCAACTCCGAAAAAAAAATTGCTAAAGGCGGTAAGGTATACGGCGGCGCATTGCGTGTTAATGAAAGAGAGAGTTACCAATCCTTATTACCATCCTCTATTGTTGATGTAATATCAACACATATTGCCAATCAAATTTATGAAGGACTGGTGAAATTTAACGCTAAAGACTTATCTATTATGCCCTCTTTGGCAGAAAAATGGGAAATAGACGCAGCAGGAACTTCTTATGTGTTTCATCTGAAAAAAGGTGTGAAATTTCAGGATAATGAATGTTTTTCTGGTAATAAAGGCAGAGAGCTGATAGCTTCCGATGTTAAATTTTCTTTCGAGCTGTTATGTGTTGATACTAAAAGTAATTTTAACTTCGCATCTACTTTCAAAGATTGTATTGTAGGAGCTAACAAGTTTTTTCAAGCAAGTAAAGGAAAGCCTAACGGTGAAATTGAAGGCATTAGCATCATTGATGACCATACCATTAAAATTACCTTAACAGCACCTAATTCATCCTTTTTATATACTTTAGCCTCCCCTTCCACCAGTATTATTGCAAAGGAATCGTTTGAAAAGTATGGCGAAGATACAAAAGTAGGTACCGGCGCTTTCGTGTTTGTTGTTAATAGTGGTTCAGATAACACAATATTGGTGCGCAATGATAATTACCACAATACTGATTCACTTGGAAATCAATTGCCTTTTCTAGACTCAATAATAATCAGCAATTTCAAGACTAAAAAAGAAGAGATAGAGAATTTTAAAAATGGTGCTTTACATGCCATAATTGAGCTACCATCAGAATCTGTAAAAGATTTAATTGAAAAAGAAATTGAAGATTTCCAAAATAAAAAACCTAAATTTATTTTAGAACGATTACCAGAAATGTCTAGTCAATATTATTTATTTAATACATCTAAGGCGCCATTTAATAATGTGAAAGTGCGTAAAGCCTTTTCTTACGCCATAAATAAAAACAAAATTATCGACGATGTATTAAAAGGAAGTGCTTATGGACCAGGCATAAATGGTATTTCTCCGCCAACAATTAGAGGTTATGATATAAGTAAAATTACTGGCTATGATTTTAACCCCGAAGAAGCAAAAAAGTTGCTGGCAGAGGCCGGATATCCTAATGGAAAAGGGTTCCCTGAAGTAAGGGTGATATTAAATAGCGGCAGCGTAAAGGGGGCAGATGTGGTTTTGGAAATACAGGAGCAATTGCAAAAAGTATTAAATGTGAAAATTGATTTTGAAATAGTGGAGTCTTTAAAACAAAAATTGGAAAATGAAAAGTTGGGCCTCTCTGAAATATACAGAGCTTCATGGATTGCTGATTTTCCTAGCCCAGAGAGCTTTTTGGAGCTTTTTTATGGCGCAAATGTTCCTGATGATAATTCATTGCCTTCATGGCCAAATACATCGCGATACAAAAATCCGGAATTTGATAAATTATTTGATGCAGGGAAATCAGCTGCTAATAAGGATGAAAGTTTTGCTAATTATATGAAGGCGGAGCAATTATTAATGGAAGATGCTCCTATAATACCACTTTGGTATGGTGAGAATTACCGTTTATTGAAATCAAACGTTCATTCGTTTTTTTCAAATCCAATGCGTATTAGAGATTATTCTCTTGTATATTTAAAAGATTAAATAAAAATACTACTAGCTTATTACAATAGCTGTAAACGCTAGCTGTTAGCCTAGCGTTTTTTGTTTAATCTTTCCCTGCAAGCCATTGCAGGTGAAATAACACCTGCAATGGCAGGATTTTGATAGGAGTTGCTGGTTTAAAACATAGAGATTGAGGAGTGTTCCGCAAGGCTTATAAATAAGGTGTTTTAAGATAGTCCTGTCATTCAGTTTCCTGTCATCTATAGAATAGGTAGAGATAAGCGGTTATTTTACTAAAGTAACAGTACCAATGTAGTCATGTTTTTTATTGAATATGTCAGTTATTTCTGCCTTCCATACATAAACTTCTAATTGAGATATATCCTGACCATGATTTGATTTTCCATTCCATTTGTCATATAATACTAAAGTGAATTATATATTAGTCCAAAATGAGCCCTTAAAAATATAGTTAAATGCGCATATGCTTTTTATTTCTGTTGATGTAATAGAAGTAGCTAATTTGCAAACATATTTGTCTAGATCATCTAAGGTTTTAAATAATCTATTTGTGAAATCTCGTTTAAATTTTGCCCATATTTTTTCAGCAG
>CAMBDK010000136.1 GCA_945865315.1 Chitinophaga pinensis
CCCGCTACGATTAATTTAACCGGCATTTTGCCGTATTATATAAAATATAAACTAAATTTGAAATAAAAATGGGCAAATTCAAAAATAAATACACATGCCAAAATTGATATTCAGCAGAACAAAATCAATTCTATTCAAAACAATTTCAACTGCCATTTTTGCCTTGACAGTTCAGCTTTTAAAGGCTCAAACAGCAAGTATTTCTGGGAAAATAATTTCAGAGGCTAAGCCGGTAGGATATGTTAATGTTGGTTTAACAGGAAGTTCTTTTGGCGCTTCGACCGACAGCACAGGTAAATTTAAAATTAAAAATATTCCCGCTGGAAGTTATAAGATTCAAGTATCGTGTATAGGTTTTAACAAAATGAAGAAATCAATCATCATAAAAGATGGCGATAACCTCATTGTAAACTTTGACCTTACTAATTATCAAAACATACTTAACGAGGTGGTTGTAACTGGTACAATGAAAGAGGTAAGCCGTTTGGAAAGTCTTGTGCCTGTTGAAGTTTACACGCCTACCTATTTTAAGAAAAACCCAACACCAAACATTTATGAAGCCCTGCAAAATGTAAATGGCGTAAGACCTCAATTGAACTGTAATGTATGCAATACTGGCGACATTCATATAAATGGGTTGGAAGGCCCTTATACAATGGTACTTATTGACGGGATGCCAATTGTAAGCAGCCTATCCACAGTTTATGGTTTGGCTGGAATTCCAAATTCATTAATAGAACGTGTTGAAATAGTGAAGGGGCCTGCATCTTCTTTATATGGTAGTGAAGCAGTTGGTGGACTTATAAATATCATCACTAAAAAACCACAAAATGCACCTTTAGTTTCTGCTGATATATTCAGTACAAGCTGGGGAGAATACAATGCCGACTTGGGCTTGAAATTGAATACAGGAAAAAAAGCAACTGTATTAACGGGTATCAACTATTTTAATTTTCAAAATAGAATTGATAATAACAACGACAATTTTACGGATATGACTTTGCAAAATAGAATTTCAATTTTTCAAAAATGGAACTTTGATAGAAAAGACAATCGTATTTTTAGCATCGCAGCCCGATATATGTACGAAGACCGTTGGGGTGGCGATATGCGTTGGAATAAAAATTTTAGAGGTGGCGACAGCATTTATGGAGAAAGTATTTATACAAAACGTTGGGAAGTATTAGGAAATTATCAATTGCCTACCAAAGAAAAGTTAATGCTTTCATTTTCTTACAACAATCATAATCAAGACAGCAGATATGGCACAACCATTTATGATGCTCAACAAAATATTGCTTTTTCACAATTGAGCTGGGACAAAAAAATTGGTAGAAATGATTTTTTAGTGGGTACTGCCTTGCGTTATACTTTTTATGACGATAATACATCTGCAACCGCAACAGCCGACACCATAAACCAACAAAACCAACCACAAAAAATTTGGTTGCCAGGAATATTCGTTCAAGATGAAATTTTAATTGCCGACAAACATAAAGTGCTGTTGGGTTTCAGATATGATTACAACTCCTATCACGGAAATATTTACACGCCACGTATCGCGTATAAATGGATTGTGAACGACAAGAATATACTTCGTTTAAATGCGGGAACAGGGTTTAGGGTAGTAAATTTATTTACCGAAGACCACGCTGCATTGACTGGTGCAAGAAGTGTAGAGATAAAAAACGAATTGAGCCCAGAACAATCGTACAATGTAAATATGAATTATATCAGAAAGTTTTATGCAAAAAATGGTGCTTCCATTGGGCTTGATGCAGCTGCTTTTTATACCTATTTCAATAACCGAATAGTAGGTGATTTCGATACCGACCCGAACAAAATTATTTATGATAACTTAAATGGTTATGCAGAAGGTAAAGGTGTAAGTTTAAATATGGATGTTGCATTTAATAATGGCATAAAAATTATTGCAGGAGGTACTTTAATGCAAAACACTTTAATAGAAAATGGTATTAAAGAGCAACAAATTTTAACTGAAAATTTCACTGGTGCTTGGGCAGTATCCTACAAAATCAAAAAAGCGAAATTATCTATTGACTATACAGGAAATGTATACAGTCCTATGCGTTTGCCTTTGTTGGGAGATGCCGACCCTCGCAGCCCAAATTCGCCTTGGTGGAGCATACAAAATATTCAATTAACTTTTGAAGGGTTCAAAAACTTTCAAATTTATGGAGGAGTAAAAAACCTATTAAACTGGACACCCAACAAAGGCAATCCTTTTATTATTGCCCGTACCAATGACCCCTTTGACAAAGAAGTACAGTTTGGAAGCAACGGACAAGCAATAGCAAGAGCAAATAATCCGTATGGTTTAACATTTGACCCAACATATGTTTATGCACCAAACCAAGGGGCAAGAGTGTTTTTAGGTGTGAGATATAGTTTTAAGTAATGAGATTGAAAAATTTCATTTGATCAAATAAAAACATATCACTTTGAACAAACAGGCAGTTTGCAAAAAACAGCAAAGAGAACTACCCTGGTTTTTATTCATACCGACTGGTGCAAATATTGCCAAACAATGCAAAACACAACATTTAAAAATGACAGCATTATTAAAATTCTGAACCACAAATTTTATTTCATCGACCTTAACGCAGAAGAAAAACGAAATATAATTTTCAATAACCATAATTTCAAATTCAAGCTAAAAGGAGCAAATACTTGCAGACATGTATTAACAGAATAATTAGGAACTGCAAACCGATTAAATACCCCCTTAGTTTTTATTTTAACACGAATTTTTTTTAGAGATTGCCCTTTTAATAAAAATCTTTTTTTTATTTGCTAACAATTGTTAAATTTGCACTTCTATTAATACTGATAAAAAAAACTGGAAATGAAAATATTAGTTTGCATAAGCAATGTCCCTGACACAACTACTAAAATAACTTTTACAAATAATGATACTGTCTTAAATTCGGCAGGAGTTCAGTTTATAATTAACCCATATGATGAATGGTATGCGCTTGTTCGTGCCTTAGAATTAAAAGAAACGCTTGGAGGTAACGTTACCATCATCCATGTTGGAGCGGCAGATAGCGATGCCACTATACGTAAAGGATTAGCTATAGGAGCCGATGATGCTGTAAGGATAGATGTGGAGCCCAACGACGCTTTTGCTGTTGCGGAGCAAATTGCTGCCTATGCTAAGGATAAGGGCTTTGATTTGATTATGGCGGGTAAGGAAACGATTAGTTTCAATAGTTCAATGGTTGGTGGTATGTTGGCCGAATTATTAAGTTTGCCATATATTTCTATGGTAACTAAATTGGATATAGCAGGTTCTTTAGCAACACTTGAGCACGATATTGATGGTGGTACCGAAGTGGTGGAGTGTGGTTTGCCTTTAGTATTATCTGCAAATAAGGGTATGGCAGTAGCTCGCATACCAAACATGCGTGGTATTATGGCAGCACGTTCAAAACCATTAATTGTTATTGCTCCTGTTTCATCTGAAAAACTAACAATAATAACTAATTATAAATTAAATTCTGGGCGTACCGATTGTAAATATATTGATGCTAGTAGCCCAGAAAAATTAATAGAATTATTGCATACAGAAGCGAAAGCAATTTAGTAGTTTATATATTCCGATATTAATTTTTGAATAAAACAGCGCTTTATATTAATATTTAACAAAGGGTATCCAATGATAAAAGCTAAATAGTTTATTTTTAAGGTTTTATCGTGTAAAAAATAGTTTTAAAAGATTTTTTTTATTTTGTGACCTTATAAAATAGAAAACCAATAGTTATAAAAATAAATACACTAAAAATTTAATCATATGTCAGTATTAGTTTATGTAGAAATAGGAAAAGGCAAGATAAAAAAATCTTCTTTAGAAGCAGTAAATTATGGAGCCCGCATAGCTGCGCAGCTTAATACTAAAGTAATTGCTATAGTTATTGGTGATGGAGACTTTTCAGATTTAGGAAAGGCTGGTGCGAATAAGGTTTTTAAATTAAATAATGAAAAACTATCAAATTTTGATGGAATTTATTTAACAGAAGCAATAGCCCAAGTTGCTACTGCTGAAAATTCGACTGTTATTGTTTTTTCTCATGATTTTACTGGTAAAGAAGTAGCCCCTCGAATAGCTGCAAAATTTAAAGCTGGCATTGTTGCCGGTGCGGTTGATAATCCTATTATATCGGGAGAATCCTTTTCTGTATTAAAAAATGTATTTTCTGGTAAAGCAACAGCATTGTATAGCATCAGCTCATCAAAAAAAATTATTTCTATTTTGCCCAATTCCTTTCCAGTAAAATTAGATGGGGAAGCTGCTGAATTGCTTGATTTTAATGTTAATTTAGATAATGTAACTTCTCCTATTAAAGTAATAGCAGTAAAAAAAGATACTGCGGAATTAAATTTAAGTGATGCGGATGTTGTAGTTTCAGCTGGTCGCGGATTAAAAGGTCCTGAAAACTGGGGAATGGTTGAAGAGTTAGCAACAATGCTTGGCGCAGCAACAGCTTGTTCTCGACCAGTAGCAGATATGAACTGGCGACCGCACCACGAGCATGTTGGTCAGACAGGAGTTGCTATTCGACCAAATTTGTACTTTGCTATTGGTATATCTGGCGCTATTCAGCATTTAGCAGGCGTTAATGGCAGCAAAACTATCGTTGTGATTAACTCCGATAAAGACGCCCCATTTTTTAAATCAGCAGACTATGGTATAGTTGGCGATGCATTTGAAGTGGTTCCTAAATTAATTCAAGCAGTAAAAAATTTCAAGGCTAACCAAAATTAAGTTTTAATAGCATATTAAAAATTTAGTTTATTAGTTTATGAAAATACAATAATGATTTTTCGGATTATCCAATAATATTCCTCCTCCTTGTTAAATGAAAGGAGGTTTAAATAAGTTTAAAGTGAAAAAAGTAAAATTAGAAATTGTAGGACTATCCTACAGCCAAACACAAACTGGAGCTTATGCCCTTGTTTTGGGTGAAGCGAAAGGGAAGCGTAGGCTACCAATAATAATTGGTGGTTTCGAGGCGCAGGCAATTGCAATTGAGTTGGAGAAAATGACACCCACTCGCCCTCTTACTCATGATTTATTCAGAAGTTTTGCTAAAGGATTTGAAATAAGGATAAGCGAAGTAATAATTTATAATTTGGTGGATGGTATATTTTATGCTAAATTAATTTGTGGGGATGGTAATAAAGAAGTGGAGATTGATGCCCGCACCTCTGATGCTATTGCGCTAGCAGTGCGTTTTAATTGCCCAATAAATACCTATGAATTTATTTTATCGCAAGCGGGAATTGTTTTAGATGAAGATGCTATTGCAGCGTCCAACGAAAATTTAAATGCTGGTGAAATGGTAGAAGTGGAAGAAACAGATTTTATAAAAAAATCAAGTGAAGAACTTAAGCAATTGCTTGAATCTGCATTAAATGAAGAGGATTATGAAAAAGCTTCAAGAATTCGTGACGAATTAAACAATCGAAAAAAATCATAATTTATATTGCAAAATATATTTAAATGTAATTCAATAGATTTAATGTTTTATTTATATAGCTTTTAATAGCAGCCTTTTTAAAAAAATAATTATAAAGCAATTTTCAACTTTTTACATTTAGGCTTTGTAACGAAATAAAGTGTACAGAATTAACGCAGTAGTTTTATTCTTTTTCAAGGCATAAAATCTGCGAATAGCCTTAGCTATTTAAAGGTTTTATAACGAAGAAAAAGGATAAAAGAACAAGTCAAAATGTATAGTTTATTTCGTTACAATGCCTTAAGGATACTATCCATTTTTCGTACATTTTTATTTTTAAAACCATGAACATGAAAATTCGCTTAACAATAATGAGCTTTTTGCAGTTTTTTATCTGGGGCGCCTGGTTAATCACTGTTGGAAATTATTGGTTTGCTACTAAACAGTGGAGTGGTGCCGATTTTGGAGCTATATTTTCTACTTTGGGGATTTCTTCAATTATTATGCCTGCTTTAACAGGAATTATTGCCGACAAATGGGTAAATGCAGAAAGATTATATGGAGTTTTACATATATTGGGAGCTTTATTTCTTTTTTATATTCCTCAAGTAGAAAATCCCAATACTTTTTTTTGGGTGATATTTATGGCGATGCTTTGTTATATGCCTACCATATCCCTTTCTAATTCAATAGCATATTCTATTTTAAAAAACAATAATTTTGATGTTATTAAAGTATTCCCCCCAATTCGTGTTTGGGGAACCATTGGATTTATTGTTGCAATGTGGATTACCAATTTATCAGGGAATAAAGCATCTGCAAATATGTTTTATATTTCTGCAATTGGCGCAATAGTTTTGGGGGTATATTCATTTTTTTTACCTAAATGCCCTCCACAAAAACTTATTTCTGAAAACTCTACTTTGGTTGAGAAGCTAGGATTAGAGGCTTTTAAACTTTTCGGTACTTATAAAATCGCATTGTTTTTCTTGTTCTCTCTATTTTTAGGCGCTGCATTGCAACTAACAAATATGTATGGGGATACTTTTCTTTCCGATTTTTCTAAAGTACCAGCATATGAAAATTCATTCGTTGTTAAATATTCGACAATAATAATGTCGATTTCACAAATTTCTGAAACTTTATTTATTTTGGCTATTCCATTTTTTTTAAAACGATTTGGGATTAAAAAAGTAATGTTAATTTCAATGTTCGCATGGGTGCTTCGCTTTGGCTTATTTGCCTTTGGCGACCCTTCGGCAGGGTTGTGGATGATTTTGTTGTCCTGTATCGTTTATGGAATGGCATTTGATTTCTTTAACATTTCTGGTTCCTTGTTTATAGAAACATCTACAGATTCAAAAATTCGTTCTAGTGCACAAGGATTATTTATGATGATGAGTAATGGTTTTGGTGCTGTCCTTGGAAGTTCTATTAGTGGTTATATTATCGACAACTATTTCACGGCAGGGGATGTGAAAGATTGGCATTCCATTTGGCTAACCTTTGCAATTTATGCTTTTATTGTTGCAATAGCTTTTGCTTTCCTCTTCAAACACAAACATAATTCTGCCGATGTTGAAAACCTAAGTCATTAGGGCTGCTTACATATGAGCATTTATTAATTTACGCTGCTATTAAGCCCCTGCTATTTTTTGGGGAGGCCATAGATTATAAACAATTAGAATTAGCAGATAAAATGAAAAAACAAGGATGATGAGTTATTTTAAAAGTTTAACTCTTTGATAAGTTTATCATATTTATTTTTTAACTTCTTTTTCTCCTTTTCATTGTGTTCTTCAGCAAGCCTTTCGCTTAAGCGCTTCCCTCCTCCATAAAATTTTAATAATGGCAAGCCCCCTGAAATTATTCCGGTTAAATAAAAACCATAATAAAAATTATATCCTGTAAATAATAGCAATCCTGAATTTATCAGCAAGGAGGTTACTCCTTTAACAGGATAGCCGGCTTTGATTTCGCCTAGTCCGGGGATAAAAGAAGATAAGCGACTACAGTATGCAGGGCTTACGTAATTATATATTGTTGGCAATTGTTCTATTTTAATTTTATTGGTGCTATCGTCAATGGAACATTTATTCAATAGTTCTTGTTTACATTTTCCCCATTTTTCGGATTCATTGAGAGAAAAAAGTTTCATCGTAGTATATTCTTTTGTTTTATGGATTTGCTCTAATTCATTAACTGAAATAGAAATATCACTGGCATCATTATATTTATCGGATAAAAAATAATGAAGCATTTTCTCAAAGTTGAGTACTGAAAATGCGTTTTGATCGATGCAATACTTTTTTGCCCTTTCTAGTTCAAACAAGGCTTGTTCATGAAGGTTTAATGCCTTGTATATGCCTGCTTTGTTTAATAAGGCCTCCAACTTGATTGGATCTGTGGTTCCTTCCCAAAAACGAAACTCTAAGAGCAAAAGCTTTTTAGTAATAGAGGTGTCTGCAATATATTGCGCCTTAGTTGAAAGGCTTATTAAGATAAGCAGAATAATAATTAAAAATTTCATAATCTATTTGTTTAAAATAATCTCTTTTTTTCTTTTTAGCCATTGTAATACTACCTACTATATTTCCAGTATAAAATATACTAAACAAACTTGCTGTAATAATAAAACGCGGTGTAGATAGCCCCGATTTTAAATATGATTCTGTAGCTTGTGCGGCTAGCAATATGTTGGCAATAAATGCTGTTATGGCTTGGTTTTTATTGCCAATATATAATTTTCCTAAGCCGGGTACCAAAGCGGAATATACACCTGCCTTAGCCGGGGAATATTGGGGGGGATTTAAATAACGTGCTTTAAGCTCATACAAGGTGGGAGATATGGAAAGTGAATTGTAAAGACTATCATTTTTATTCAATTCTCTTTTTAAAATAGCTATTGACAAATCTGCATTTTTTTGATACAATTGCTTACCTGGATTAAACGTTTTTGTGAGGCTAATAAATTTTTGTACAAACTTATATTCTTTGTTTATAATCAACAAAGCAATATATTTTTGTTGTTGTGCTTTTGAAAGATTAGGATTTTCAAAAACGCTTAATAACGAGGCTTTACATGAATCTGCAAGATTTAGCCGAAAATAAATTTCAGCAATATCAACTTTCAGGCTGTCGATAACCAAAATGTTTTTTGTTTCCCTTTTCTGCAGCTCTTTATTGAAGATCAATTGTTCATTAAACAGGTGATTCTGTTTTAAATGCCTATAAAACTGTATGGTATCAAAAGTTATACCCTGGGCAAAACAAATAGGAGATATAAAACAAATGCTTAT
>CAMBDK010000137.1 GCA_945865315.1 Chitinophaga pinensis
ACTGGATCAACTGGAAGTACTGGATCTACAGGTAGCACAGGTTCAACTGGAAGTACAGGTTCAACTGGCTCAACAGGAAGTACAGGATCAACTGGAAGCACTGGATCAACTGGAAGTACTGGATCTACAGGTAGCACAGGTTCAACTGGTAGTACAGGTTCAACTGGTTCAACAGGAAGCACTAGCTCTACTGGAAATACAGGATCAACTGGTAGCACTGGTTCAACAGGAAGTACTGGTTCAACAGGAAGTACAGGTTCAACAGGAAGTACGGGATCAACTGGCAGTACAGGGTCAACTGGAAGCACTGGTAAAACTGGTTCAACTGGTTCAACAGGAAGTACAGGATCAACAGGAAGTACCGGTTCAACGGGAAGTACTGGTTCAACAAGTTCAACAGGAAGTACTGGTTCCACTGGAAGCACCGGATCTACAGGTTCAACAGGTAGCACTGGATCAACTGGTAGCACCGGATCAACAGGTAGTACTGGATCAACTGGCAGTACTGGATCAACTGGTAGCACAGGGTCAACTGGCAGTACTGGTTCAACTGGAAGCACAGGTTCAACTGGAAATACAGGTTCAACAGGTGCTGATGCTTCTACTGTAATATCAGGCACAGGTAGTACAAACTCTATTATAGTGATAAAAGGTGGGGATATTCAATATAAAGATAATTCTAAAGGTGTTGTGATGAAATCAGCTAATGGCCAATGCTGGAAGCTATTAATAGATAATACAGGAAAAATTACCACGCAGCAAGTTACTTGCCCATAAAAAAACAATTGTGTTTTTACGAATAATAATAAATATTCTTTTTCCCATTTTGGTATAATAGCAAAAAATAGTTGGTAAAATTGTCTAAAAGTCAATTCATCAAAGAATTTGAACAAAGGATATTGAAAGTGGTTTCAATATCCTTTTTTTGTACATGGAAAAATCAAAAAAAGAGCTGTTGGGGCTGTAAAAGTTCTTCGGTTATACTTTCATGGAAAAAGAAAGCAAAAAGGCAATTAATAACACTTAATCATTCGTGCTTTTTTGTGTTTAACTACAATCTAAATTTGCCACGAGTAACATACTGGAGTTCCTACCTTTGACAGGACAAAAAAGTTAAGACACATAAGCCCAATAAATCTTAACTTTAATCATGAAAAGGATGGTGAAAAACAAGCCTAATCGCCTAAAATCAAAAGATTAAGAGTGAGACCTAAGCGTATATACCTAGATATTTATTAAGCTATTGAAAATATTTAGGACCAGGATTATTTTACAAATTTATTTTTTAAAAAATTACCTGTAAAAGATTTTTTGCATTTTATTAAATCTTCAGGAAGCCCCTCAAAAACAATTTCACCACCTTCGATACCACCATTTGGACCCAAATCAATAACCCAATCAGCACATTTGATAATATCGGCATTATGTTCAATAATAATTACTGAATGGCCTTGTTTTATCAATGAATCAAAAGAATATAATAGTTTTGAAATATCATGGAAATGTAAACCTGTAGTTGGTTCATCAAAAATAAATAATGTTGGCGTGTTACTGTTCTGTCCAGCACCTAGAAAGGCAGCAAGTTTAATACGTTGCGCTTCGCCGCCACTTAATGTACTTGAAGCTTGCCCTAAATGAATATATCCTAAGCCTACATCAGTTAATGGTGTTAATTTTTGTACTATTCTTTTTTCAAGATTGGATGGACGAGGAGGTGAATTAAAAAAACTAATAGCATCTTCAACAGTCAAATTTAAAATATCGGAAATATTCTTTTCTTCCGTAAATTTTGATGGGTTATAAGTTATTTCTAAAACGTCTCGTTTAAAACGCTTCCCATTGCATGATTCACAAACCAAATGGATATCAGCCATAAACTGCATTTCAATTTGCACTACACCTTCACCTTCGCATACTTCGCAGCGGCCTCCATCTATATTAAATGAAAAATGGGAAGGTTTAAAATTCCTAGCTTTTGCTAATGGTTGATCTGCAAATAATGCACGTATTTCATCAAATGCCTTTACATAAGTTACCGGATTTGATCTTGATGATTTACCTATAGAATTTTGGTCAACCATTTCCACCGCTGATAAATTATTATAGTCTCCAGTTAATTTATCATATCCTCCAGTTTGTAATTCATAGCTTCCAAATATTTTTTTAAGAGCAGGCAATAATACTCTCTTTACTAATGTAGTTTTCCCTGAACCACTAACTCCCGTAATAACAGTTAAAACATTTAAAGGGAACTTTACATTTAAATGTTTTAAATTATTCTCATTAGCGCCAATAATTTCAATAAAACTATTCCATTTTCTTCTTTGAGCAGGTACCTCAATTTTAACTTTATTTGTTAAATAAAGTGCCGTTAAACTTTTGCCTTCATTTTCTAAATCATTTTGATTGCCTTGAAAAACTAATTCACCTCCACGGGTACCTGACAATGGACCAATATCTATTATTTGATCAGCAGCTCGCATAATTTCTTCGTCATGTTCTACCACAATAACTGTATTACCAATATTTCGCAAAGAGAAAAGGATATTTATTAAGCGCGCCGTATCTCTAGAATGTAAGCCAATGCTAGGTTCATCTAAAATATAAATAGAACCTACAAGGCTACTACCTAAAGATTTAGCAAGGTTAATACGCTGAGCTTCTCCTCCCGACAAAGTATTTGACAAGCGATTTAAAGTAAGATAACCCAATCCAACATCATCCAAAAATCTTAAACGATTAATAATTTCTACTAATAGTCTTTTTGCAATTGCTGTTTCAAATACTGATAATTCTAGTTGTAAAAAAAAAGTTAAATTATTTTTTATTGGCATCAATACCATATCATTTATTGATAAATCACCAACTTTAACATAAGAGGCATCTTTACGCAAGCGCGTTCCATTACATTCAGGACAAATAGTCTTACCTCGATAACGAGATAACATCACTCGATATTGAATTTTGTACGTTTGTGCTTCAAGTTGTTTAAAAAAGGAATTTAATCCCTCAAAATATTTATTTCCTGACCAAAGAAGTTTACGTTCCTTCGCAATTAATTCATTATAGGGACGATGAATAGGGAAGTTAAATTTATGTGCATTTAATACTAATACATTTTTCCATTCACCCATTTTATCGCCCTTCCAACAAGCGATAGCATCTTCAAAAATCGATAATTTTTTATTTGGGATAACTAAATTTTCGTCAATGCCAATAACGCTGCCAAAACCTTCGCAATTAATACAGGCTCCAACAGGATTATTAAAACTAAAAAAATGAACACTTGGCTCTTCAAAACATATTCCATCCTGCTCGAATCTATTTGAAAAAGTATGTTCTTCAAATTCCTCCAAATTATTTATAATTAATTTTTCATGGGATTTAACAATAACAGAATATACAGTGCACTCTCCATTTCCTTCAAAAAAAGCAGTTTGAACCGAATCTGAAATTCTATTTTCATTATCCTCATCTCCATGTTTTAAAGTAATTCGGTCAATAACAATATTAAATTGTTCGTTTTCTGAAAAATCAGTATTTAGAAACTCATCAATTTTAAAAACTTCTTTTTTGTATTGAATTCTTGTAAAACCTTGCTGTAATAATAAATTTAATTGATTTTTTACGGTCTTTTCAGATTGTTTTTTTAAAGGAGCAAGAATTAGTATTCTTGTTCCCTCTAATAATGAATTAATGTAATTAGCAACATCCATCACTGTGTCGCGCTTCACTAATTTGCCAGAAGCAGGTGAAAATGTTTTTCCAACGCGTGCGTATAATAATTTCAAATAATCATAAATCTCGGTAGAAGTGCCAACTGTTGATCGTGGATTATTTGAATTTACCTTCTGCTCAATAGCAATGGCAGGTGAAATACCTTTAATATATTCCACTTCTGGTTTTTCAATTCTGCCAAGAAATTGACGCGCATAGGATGAAAGACTTTCCACATAACGCCTTTGACCTTCGGCATACAGCGTGTCGAAAGCTAATGAAGATTTCCCTGAACCAGAAAGTCCAGTAATTACAATTAACTTATTTCGAGGAATTGCTACATCAATATTTTTTAAATTATTTACTCGAGCACCTTTAATAATTATAAATTCTTTCGAATTTAAATCGCTTATGTTTACAGAATTTGTCATATTTTTTAAAAGAACAAAAATAACAAAAAATTAATTGCAATATAATTACAACTTTCGCTTAAAAAATATTATGACTTATATTTTAGATCTTGATATGGTCAATTATAAATTATTTATTTAATAGGACTTTTTTAATCAAAAATTCGTAACATTGTATCTAATATAATTTTGAGAATAATGAATAAAACAGCATTAATAACGGGTGTTACAGGCCAAGATGGCGCATATTTAGCGGAGCTGTTACTAAACAAGGGCTATATAGTTCACGGCATCAAACGCAGAAGTTCAATGTTTAATACAGGCCGGATTGATCATTTATATAAAGATCGTCACGATACAAATTTGAAATTCTTTTTACATTATGGAGATTTAACAGATTCAACAAATTTAATTCGAATAATTCAAGAAACGCAACCAGATGAAATATATAATCTCGCTGCACAATCCCATGTAAAAGTATCCTTTGATTCTCCTGAATACACCGCAAATGCAGACGCTATTGGTCCATTGCGTATTTTGGAAGCCATCCGTATTTTGAAATTAGAAAAAAAGACCCGATTTTACCAAGCATCAACTTCTGAGATGTATGGTTATGTGCAAGAAATCCCTCAAAAAGAAACTACACCTTTTTATCCTCGTTCACCTTATGGGGTAGCTAAAGTTTATGCTTTTTGGATCACAAAAAATTACCGTGAAGCTTATAATATTTATGCCTGCAATGGAATATTATTTAATCACGAAAGTCCAATACGTGGCGAAACTTTCGTTACTCGTAAAATTACAAGAGCCGTAGCTAAAATTCACTTAAAATTACAAACAGATTTGTTTCTAGGAAATTTAGATTCGGAACGTGATTGGGGTCATGCAAAAGATTATGTAGAAGGCATGTGGCTAATGATGCAGCAAGAATCACCAGATGATTATGTATTAGCAACTGGAAAAAAAATTACTGTCCGAAAATTTGTAGAGCTAGCATTTTTAGAAGTAGGAATAAAGTTAACTTGGACTGGCAAAGGGGTTGACGAAAAAGGTATTGATAATGCTACAGGAAAAGTAGTTGTTCAAATTGATCCTCAATATTTCCGCCCTACAGAAGTTGAGTTATTGATCGGGGATGCTTCAAAGGCAAAAAGAGATTTTGGTTGGGAGCCAAAACATACCTTAGAGCAATTAGTAAAAGAGATGGTGGAAAGCGATATTAAATTATTTAAAAAAGACAAGTATTTAATGGATGGTGGGCATGATGTAATGAATTTTAATGAATAAAAAATAATTAGAAAACTATATTGTTAATTTAATAATTATATAACATTTGAAGTTTCCAAACAATTTTTACTATCCATTAAATTTGAAATGAATTGAATGCAATAAAAAATATGATAATTCAAAAGGAATCTTCCATTTATGTTGCTGGCCACAATGGAATGGTAGGTTCGGCAATAATAAGAAGGCTAAAACAGGCTGGGTTTTCGAATATAATTACTCGCACTTCAAAAGAGTTGAATTTAATTAATCAACAAGCTGTTGCTAATTTTTTTGCCACAGAGAAATTAGATTTTGTTTTTTTAGCTGCAGCTAAAGTTGGCGGTATATTAGCAAATAACACATTTCGTGCAGAATTTATTTACGAGAATTTAATGATTCAAAATAATATAATACATTGTTCCTATTTGAATAAGGTGAAAAAATTAATGTTTCTTGGCTCCTCTTGTATTTATCCTAAATTAGCACCTCAACCAATGCAAGAAGAATATTTATTAACTGGGATTTTGGAAGCTACAAACGAGCCATATGCCATCGCTAAAATTGCTGGAATAAAAATGTGCGATGCCTATAGAGCTCAGTATGGCTGTAATTTTATTTCGGTAATGCCAACAAATTTATATGGCCCAAATGATAATTACGACTTAAAAAATTCTCATGTACTGCCTGCTCTTATTAGAAAATTCCATATTGCCAAAATTAAAAACTTAAAAAATGTTGAAGTATGGGGTACTGGCTCACCAATGCGTGAATTTCTTCATGTGGATGATTTGGCTGAAGCTTGTTTATATCTAATGCAAAACTATAATGAATCTGGAATTATAAATATTGGTATGGGTGAAGATATCAGCATAAAAGACCTTGCGATATTGGTTAAAAAAATCGTAAATTACAATGGTGACATAATATTCGATACAACAAAACCAGATGGTACCCCCCGCAAATTAATGGATGTAAGTAAACTACATTCCTACGGATGGAAACACAAAATTAATTTAGAAGAAGGCATTACAAGTGTTTATAAAGAAGTAAAGGATATTTTTAATCTAGGAACCTCATAAATGCTGCCTTTCCATAGAGACAGCATTAAACTTAGTAAGTCATTCCGAAGGAGTATGACTGAAGCCTGCCCGAAAAGTTCAGGCGGGCAATCTCACCCAGTAGATGAAATTTCAACTTATAGAAAAGTCTATTATTGATTTTTTATGCTTGCAACCTTTTTATATTCTTTTTCATCTACCATGAAAATAAACGCTTTGCCTTAATTAAAAAAGTGTGAAAAATATTTCTTTGTCATTTTCATGTTTCCAATTAGTGCTTATATTGAAGGAAATAAATAAGATAAAGTAAAATATAAGGCAGTTTTAAAAATAAAAACAGTACCTTTATCTTTTGATTTTTAATAGATTATTTGCGGATTTAACACCCCTCAAAAAAGAGAAATGAAAAAAAGTTATTTATCAACCACTCTCAAAACTCTGGATTTCGAAATGCATCTGCTGTTTCGGACTTTATTTATTGTTTTCTTTTCCACCGTCTTTTTTAATGCTCAGGCACAATGTCCTGTAGTTACTGCAAGAGCGTCCCTTACCACTATTTGTTCCGGTACCAATGCATCTATAGAATTATCAGCTAATCAAATTGGAACCACCTACAGTTGGATAATAACTCAGGATGGTATCGTTGGCGCAGCTGATGGAACAGGTTCCCGCATTGCCCAAACATTAACTACAACCGATGCTGCAACCGGCTCTGTAGTTTATACAATTACACCGCTTGCAAATGCTTGTAAAGGGAAAGCGGTATCTGTTATAATTAGTGTCAATCCCATTCCGGTTATCACTGCAACACCATTAACTTCCATAATTGCCTCAAACAATGCTGCATCAATAGTATTAACAAGTGATGTAGCTGATACTAAATTCTCATGGACAGTTATACAATCTGGCTTAACCGGAGCAAAAATCGGATCCGGAACTGTAATAGACCAGATTTTAACAACAAATGCTGAAAAAGGAATTGCAACCTATAGCATAACACCAAATTTAAAAGGCTGCGCTGGCGAGCCAATAAATGCTAAGGTTATTGTAAAGGGCAAATCCTGAGATTAATTATAACTTTATAACTTTATAACTTTATAACTTTAAAACTTTAAATCATGCATCGCTTTACAAATAGTGTTTTTAATAAAACTCGTACATACAAATTGCAAACACCTTTGCAACTTGTACTTTTTGTATTGCTTTTACTTGCTTTTCAAACAGGGCTGGCGCAATGTCCGAATGCTACAGCAACCCCATCTGCTGCTACTATTTGTTCGGGTGCTATTACTTCTATCCTACTAACCAGCGACCTGCCCTCAACTACCTATACCTGGACTTTAGTTCAAACAGATGTTGTTGGAGCAATTGCCTGCGCTAGCAGCTGTGGTGATACTATTGCCAATACCTTAACTGCGGCAGAGGTTTTTCCAGGCACAGCAACGTATACTGTTACTCCATTTACAGCCCTTTGTACTGGTGGAGGTCCCTCGATAACAGTTACAATTACGGTTAATCCGATTCCGCTGGCTATTGCAAACCCTCTGAATTCAACAATATGTTCAGGAAGTGCATCTTCTGTTGCTTTAACCAGCGATGTTGTCGGAGCTACATTCGCTTGGACAGTTACTAATTCTGGTATATCTGGAGCAACTGATTGCCCAAGCAGCTGCGGTGCAGCTATTACTCAAACTTTAACTGCTACAGGGACAACTTTAGGTATTGCTACATACAATGTAGTACCTACAGTCGATGGATGTATAGGCGAAGCCATAAATGTTAAGGTTAGAGTTCGGCCACAACCAACACTTGCCAATGCCGGTCCCGACCAAACCCTATGTGCCACTACTGCCACACTTGCCGGAAATGCTCCTTTAGTAGGAACAGGTTTGTGGACATTGATTTCCGGTGCAGGAAACATTACCACACCAACCTCAGAAACTTCTGGACTTACCGGTCTTGGCATAGGACCTAACACATTTCGATGGACCATTTCAAATGCTCCTTGCCCGGATTCTTTTGATGAAGTGGTCATCACAAGAAGTATTTTACCTACCCCTGCTAATGCAGGACCTGATCAAACAATATGTATTACTACTGCTACCCTTGCCGGCAATGTTCCGTTAGTAGGAACAGGTTTATGGACATTAATTTCCGGAGCAGGAAACATCACTGCGGCTACTTCAGCAACATCAGGATTAACGGCTCTTGGAGTAGGTGCCAACAGCTTCAGTTGGACCATTTCCAATGGTGCCTGTCCCCCTTCTTCGGATACGGTAATTATAACAG
>CAMBDK010000138.1 GCA_945865315.1 Chitinophaga pinensis
TTTAATTGATTAAACAATCTAAATTTCCATATATAGTGAAGAAACTCCTCTGTCATGATAGAATGCCACCCCTTTATACCAAATCGAAAGTATAAGTTATACGTGGAAATTAGTTAGTTAATTAATTAATTAAATTGTTCGTTTTAAAATTAAACTGTACAGTTAAAATTCTTCGGATTTTTAAAAAATTCATACAGTTTATTAAATTATTTCAACATTAAATTATGCCCAAAGTGGTTAAAAATTAAGACTAACTGATAAACCTGAGATGTAGGAATTAAAATTAGAAGTATTTATTAATGTAGGATTTAAGTGGAGGGATAAATCATCCCCAACGTCAAATGTGAACATGTGGGCATCAACACTTGCATCTAATATATTAATAACATAAAGCAATGTTACGCCAATAACAGATAAATTACGATATCGGTTATAATACAGTTGCAAGGTATTTAAATTATCATCTGAATAAAGTGGAAATGCATCAACAGTTAATGGATCACCATCAATGCGATGTTTATAAGCATTGCGGTATTTAACATACTTTATTTGATTTCCATTTATTGAGTATGCAAGCCCAGCAAAACCTAAATAAAACAGTGGTACTTTCCAGTATTTTTTATTGTAAACTTGCCCCAAACCAGGAATAATGCTCGACAATAAGGCCGCTTTTTTTGGAGAATGGTACTTAACAATTATTGAATCAGTAACTGATGGTTTAGGATTAAGTAAAACACTATTTGTTACTTGAGCATCCATCTGATTTATTGAAAAAAATAAAAAGGGAATTACAACAAATAGCTGAAATCTACTAATTGCAATAAAAATATGTTGGATATAATTAAGCATCTAACAAATCAAGAATACGTTTTAAATCATTATCTGATTTAAAAGGAATAACGATTTTCCCTTTGCCATTAGTTTCCCTGTTAATATTGACTTTAGCATTAAATACAGAACGCAAATCTTCTACTACCTTTAATTGTTCGAAAGATAGATTGCCTTTAGTAGATTTTTTTAAAATAGTATTATTACTAGATTCTGTTAATGCTGTTTTTGCACCACGCGCGAAATCTTCTGTTTCACGAACAGATAAATTATTTAAAATTATTTGTTGATAAATATCTAATTGCTTTTCTGTATTATCAATATTTATTAGGGCGCGAGCATGTCCCATTGAAATATCGTTATTTTGAATTGCCAATTGTATTTCAACGGGTAGCTTTAATAAACGTAAATAGTTGGTAATTGTTGAACGTTGTTTACTTACTTTCTGAGAAAGTTGTTCTTGAGTTAAATCACACTCCTCAATTAATCGTTTGTAACTAATTGCTACTTCAATAGCATTAAGATTTTCTCGTTGAATATTTTCCACCAATGCCATTTCAAGCATGGTCTGATCATTTGCTATCCTTATATAAGCAGGAACACTAGTTAAACCGGCAATCTGTGATGCTCTAAAGCGTCTTTCACCAGATATTAATTGGAATTTATCGTATCCTAATTTACGAACTGTTATAGGCTGAATAATACCATGTTCCTTAATGGAGGAGGCTAATTCATTGAGTGCATTTTCATCAAAATTAGTCCTAGGCTGAAATGGATTTATTTCAATATTTGAAATTTCAATGTTTGCAATAGCACCAACAACTTTAGTTTCAGCCTCCAATTGATTATTACTTGTAATATCTGTTTTTGCATTTTCAAGTAATGCACTTAATCCTCTTCCTAATACATTTCGTTTTGTTGACATTTTGTATAATTTAATGTTGTACTGTTTAAAATATTTAAATCCTAAAAAAATTAATTTTCTTCTAATATATCAATAATTTTTTCGGAATCTACTATCCTTGTAAGTCCATTTTTTTGAAGTATTTCCCTGGCTAAGTTTAAATAATTGATAGATGCCTTTCCACTTGCATCATGCATTATAATGCTTTGTCCAAAACTTGGCGCCTCACCTAATTTTGTATTACGTTGAATAATTGTATCAAAAACCATTTGTTGAAAATGAGTTTTCACCTCTTCTACCACCTGATTACTCAATCGTAACCGCATATCATACATCGTCAATAAAATACCTTCAATGGTCAATTCTGGATTAAGCCTAGATTGAACAATTTTAATAGTATTTAATAATTTCCCTAGACCTTCCAATGCAAAATATTCGCACTGAACTGGAATTAGAATTGAATCGGCAGCAGACAAAGAATTAATAGTAATTAAACCTAAAGATGGGGAACAATCTATAATGATAAAATCATAATCATTTTTTATTTTTTCCAGAGCCATCTTCATCATTTTTTCACGTTGAGGAAGATTGATCATTTCAATTTCAGCTCCCACTAAATCAATATGAGATGGCAGAAGAAAAAGATTAGGTGTTTCTGTCTGAAGAATACTGTTTTTGGGATCAACACCATCAATAATGCATTCGTAAAGGCCAGTTTTTATGTTTCGAGGATCAAATCCTACACCTGATGTAGCATTTGCCTGTGGATCGGCATCTATCAAAAGTGTTTTATATTCCAACACCGCTAAACTTGCTGCCAAGTTAATAGCTGTTGTTGTTTTACCAACGCCACCTTTCTGATTTGCAATTGCTATAATTTTTCCCATCGGTTTATTTTTTTAAAAATTCTGTGTTTTATAATTAATTATTTGGTAAAAAAACGATACTTAGTATTCGGCGCTAACTGCTATATTTGGAGTAATAAATGGGTCAAAAAGCAAATACTTCCCATTTACCTCAACTCCAAAACAAGAATAACCAAAATATATTATGTTCATTTTAAAAAAATATGTAACATTGTAACCAATTTTTTTGTAAAAGTACAGTTTTTGAGTCTATAAATATTCGAAAACTTATTAAGAGGTTTCAAACAACATTTTGTTAATAATACATTAAAATGATAACTATAATTTCTGCTACTAATAGGCCAAAAAGCAACACACTAAAAACCGCTCAATTTTACTCACAATTGCTTGAAAAACAAAATATTAAATCAGAAATACTTTCCCTTGAAAATGTCCCTAATGATATTGCATTTAATGAATTATTTAGTAAACGTTCAGTGGCTTTTCAGCAACTTCTAGATAAATGCATAGCACCAATACAAAAATTTGTAATAATTGCCCCCGAATATAATGGCAGCTATCCTGGTATACTAAAAGTTTTTATTGACGCCATTCACCCTAATCTTTTTAAAGGAAAAAAAGTTGCATTAATTGGAGTGTCAACGGGTAGAGCAGGTAATTTAAGAGGCTTGGATCATTTAGCCGCAATATTAAACTATTTGGGATTATGTGTACTCCCTAATAAACTACCAATTTCTAATATTTCAACCCTAATTGATGAAAATGATGCTATTATTGACGTGAATACCATATTGGCATTAGAAAAACATTCCCAAGAATTTAATTGCTTTTAAAAAACTATTAAAAATAATTGCCTGAAATTGTTTTTAAAAAAATCATTAGCGAAAAAATATATAAAATCCAATAAATTCTGCATGAATGATATTATAATGCATAGGTTTTAAATTAAAACAAAAAATATTATTTATAGGAAACTAAAATATTATTTTACTTCCGTTTCTTTTATGCCGGCATAAAATTTTCTTTCTTTCAAATAATAAAAATTGCCTTTCGCCATTACATGAACAACCATATTCTCTATAGAAATTGGTGCGCCATCTCTTAGATCAGCAATATTTGAATGTCGTATATTATGTCCGTCAAAAATAAGTATCAATCCTGAACCTATCGCTTCCATTTTGTTGCCGTCCCTAATAACTACAGCTGTATCTTCACCCAATCCAATACCTGTGCAACCAGGATTACTAGCAACAGCCTGCGACAATCTTCCAAACCTTCCGCGTGTTACAAAATGTGAATCAATAATCACATCTTTAATAAAAGCCAGACCTGTTGTAATCTTCACTTCTCCCTTTAATAAAGCATGGGTGCTACTTCCATGATAAATCATGGTATTACTCATCGCCATAGCACCAGCGCTTGTTCCTGCTATTAAAAAATCCTCATTTTGATAACGTTCGGTAATAAGTTCAAGAATATCCGTACCACCAAAAATCACACTTAATCGTAATTGATTTCCTCCGGTAAACATAACTCCATCAGCTTTTCTAATACGTTCAATGTATTCCTCCTTAAGCACATCTTCCCTATTCTTAATATGAATAAGCCCAACATTATTACAGCCTAGCTTCCCAAACGATTGAACATAATTTTCACCTACTTCTTCTGGTATTTGCGATGCTGTTGTTATTACTTCTATAACAGAATCAACACCTTTCATTTCAGATAATATTCTTTTCAAAATTCCAAATTCAAAAAAAATATGATGTTCCTTTTGAATAAAATCAGGATCCATTCCTGTACCTTTGTCTTCACTTCCTCCTATTGATATTAATTTACCCTTTGGAATTCCCATTATATTTTGCATACACTATAGTAAAAAATGTGAAATTATATAATTCCCTTTTTCAAACCTAATTCTCCAATTCAACAACTATTAAATTTTAGGTAAAATTATACTTATAAACATTCAACAAAATAAAGTATGGATTTCTTTTTAACTTTGTTTTGAACAAATTCAATTTGTATCAGAAATATTACTACATTGATAAAAAAAAAAAATTAAAAGATAAATGAAAATAATTGAAATAAAAGTGATGAGAGGGCCTAATTATTGGTCTATACGTAGAAAAAAACTCATTGTGATGAGGTTA
Source organism: Chitinophaga pinensis (assembly GCA_945865315.1). Classification (GTDB taxonomy): domain Bacteria; phylum Bacteroidota; class Bacteroidia; order 2-12-FULL-35-15; family 2-12-FULL-35-15; genus 2-12-FULL-35-15. The sequence continues at coordinate 4,752 of CAMBDK010000138.1, forward strand.
GATCTCGAAGAGTTGGAGGATTTTCCTACAAATAAAATTGACGGATTTTCCGAACGCTTGGAAAAACTTATTCCTAGTATGATTGAGCACCGCTGTTCCGAAAATTGTAAAGGCGGTTTCTTTTCAAGAGTAAAAGAAGGTACATGGATGGGCCACGTTATTGAACACATTACTTTAGAAATACAAACTTTAGCAGGTATGGAATGTGGTTTTGGAAGAACCAGAAGTACTGGCAAGTTGGGTATTTACAACGTTGTTTTTTCATATATGGAAGAAAAAGCAGGTGTTTATGCAGCTAAAGCATCTGTAAAAATTGCCGAGGCATTAATTAATGGAGTAGCGTATGACCTGGAAAATGATATCCGCACCATGCGTGAAATACGTGAGCAAGATCGTTTTGGACCAAGCACAGGTTCTATTGTAGACGAAGCTGTAGCTCGCGATATTCCATTTATCCGATTGAATAGTGCGTCTCTTATACAATTGGGTTATGGCAAAAATCAAATACGTTTTAGAGCTACCATGACTGATCATACTAGTTCTATAGCTGTTGACATTGCTAGCAATAAAGATGAAACAAAACGTTTGTTGGAAGATGCTGCAATACCTGTAGCTAATGGAGTTTGCATTGCTTATGAAGAAGATTTGGAAAGTGCTATTAAAAAAATAAATTTCCCATTGGTATTTAAACCACTTGACGGGAACCACGGCAAAGGTGCATCTATTAATGTAAAAACATTGGAGGAAGCAACTGCTGCATTCCATCATGCGAAAAAATATTCACGAAAAATAATTGTAGAGAAATTTATTTCTGGTTTTGATTTTAGGATTTTAGTAATTAACAATAAATTTATTGCTGCCGCTTTACGTGAACCGGCGCATGTTATAGGCGACGGTGTTTCAACTATCCGACAATTAGTGGATACCGAAAATAAAGATCCTCGCAGGGGCTATGGGCATGAAAATGTTTTAACAGAAATCAGCATCGACAGGGAAACAACAGAGCAATTGAGTAAGAAAAATTATACCGTTGAAACCATACTTGAAAAAAATGAACAATGTTATTTGAAAGGCACAGCCAACCTTAGCACCGGCGGCACCTCTACCGATATTACGGATACAGTGCATCCACATAACATATTTATTTTTGAAAGAATTTCCAGAATTATCGGCCTGGATATTTGTGGCATAGATATCATGGGAATTAATCTTAGTGAACCTTTAGAAAGCAATGGTGCTGTAGTTTTAGAAGTAAATGCTGCTCCTGGATTCAGGATGCATTTAGCACCCGCTAATGGTTTACCTCGCAATGTTGCAGCACCGGTAATTGATATGCTTTACCCTCCAGGAAAATCATGTAGAATACCTATTATTGCAATTACAGGCACCAATGGAAAAACTACTACTACCCGATTAATTGCCCATATTGTAAAGAACAATGGATTTAAAGTTGGCTTTACTACATCAGATGGAATTTATGTAGGTAATTCAATGTTAACAAAAGGCGATACTACTGGCCCTGTTAGTGCCGAATTTATTTTAAAAGACCCTACTGTAGAGTTTGCTGTCCTGGAAACGGCACGTGGAGGTATATTAAGAGCGGGACTTGGCTTCAGCAAATGTGATATAGGAATTGTTACAAATGTGCAGGCCGATCACATGGGATTGTCGGATATAAATACCTTGGAGGAGATGACCAAGGTGAAAGCTGTTGTGATAGAAAGTGTGAAGCGCGATGGATACGCTGTTTTAAACGCTGATAATAAGTACTGTGTGACTATTGGTAAAAATGCCTCTTGTAAAATAGCATACTTTAGTATTGATGAAAATAACCCTGTAATCATTGAGCATTGCAAAAAAGGAGGAATTGCCGCTATTTACGAAAATGGTTATATCACCATCAAAAAAGGAGAATGGAAATTTAGAGTAGAAAAAGCAACCTTAATTCCTTTAACATTTGGTGGTAAAGTAACTTTTATGATTTATAACGTTTTGGCTGCTACACTTGCCTCCTACGTATATGGTTTTAAAATAGAAGATATTGGACCCTCACTGGAAACTTTTATCCCTTCATCAGCTCAAACACCTGGCAGAATGAACATTTTTACTTTTAAAGATTTTAAAGTGATGATTGATTTTGCTCATAATCCCGATGGTTTTAGAGGTATAAAGGAATTTTTATCAACAATTGATTCTCCATTAAAAATTGGTATTATTACTGGTACTGGTGATAGAAGAGATAATGATATCAAAGAACTAGGTAGGATTTCAGCCCAGATGTTCGACCATATTATTATAAGACAAGACAAATTTTTACGTGGCAGAAATGCTGATGAAATTGTAAAACTATTATTGGAGGGCATTGCGGATGTTAATCCTAATCAATCTTATGAATATATTCCTAAAGAAGTGGATGCATTAAAACATGCTCTATCATTAGCAAAACCTGGTAGTTTTATTACTGCCTTGAGTGATGTAATTGATAATGCTATTAATATTGTTCAAACATATTTAGATAAAGAAGGGGAAGAAGTCCTTTCTGAAATTAAATAAATAATTTTAATTATTTGCAATATTAATAAGTCAAAGAAAATTCGAACTTATTGCTTAAAGCATATTCTTATCAAACAGATGCAACAGTTTTGAAAGGCATATAAATATGTATTTACCCTTGCTTTATTTTATTGGCAGAGCAATTTTTTTATATCAAAAATCCTATTTTTGTAATTTGTAAATTAAAAAAATAAATTTATAATTGGTCAAAATTATGAACCCCCTTTTTTCAATTTTAAAATACTTTAGCCAACAATATGGCAGAAGTGTGAAGCCTATATGTAAACTTTATATAAACATCATAAACAAACTGACAATCAACTTTATATATATAAAAAATATCAATATTTTTTTCGCTACTTCCTTTGATAATTATTTTTTCGCACCTTGTAGAATAGGGTTCCCACCGAAGCGAATGAATATTTATTTTTCAATAATGCTGCTTGCTTTTATTTCATTTAATGCTTTTGCACAGGAGGAACCTAATCCATCCGAAACATTAATAATTGAAGCTCCTTCCCAGCGCCAAAAGCAAAATTACTTATACAGCCCAAGAGTTTCTATAACAGTCCCCCACCCTATTGGTAACGAAGCTTTCAAAAAAAGTTTTGTAGGTATTTACGAAGCTGGTGCAGGACTTAATTTGATGCTCTACAAAAGATTTTTTGCTGGTATTACTTTTAAAAATGGTTTACTCAAAATTACTGAAAATAAAATCCCTGATTATAATGCAAATATGTCTTTTAATAAAATTGGTGCTAACATTGGAAGTGATGTTTATTTAGGTAGTAAAAACAGTATATTATTTTCTGCATCCCTATCTGTTGGTCAAATTAATACAAAATATTCAGAATTTAAATGTAAGGTGCCCAATAAAACTCCAATAATAAATGGATTCCGTTCTAAATATTTAGAACCAGAGATAAACATCTATTTTTTAACGGAAACTGAAACTGAAATAGGAATTGGATTTACAATTGCATACAGCCTAATTGAACGTAATTTCGATCCTTATGAATTATGTTTGAATGATTGGGCACAGTTCAGCAAAAACAATATTGGCTCTATAAACTATTTCAGTTTTGGTTTTGGATTGTATTACGGCTTTGCTAAAAAAACAAGGAAATAATATATTTTATTTAAACCCATCACCAAAAGTATATTTCATCAAAATGGTTTAAAAAAAAACATAAAAAAGAACTCTTTTATAAATTAGCATCTTATATTATTTCCAGAGAAATACAAAAAAATAAAATAAAAATTAATGCTTGAGAATATACCTCTAAGGACAGAACTTTATAACAAATGTTTAGAATATATTGAAAACCGTTTAAATCATATTCAATCTGCTATGAATGCTGCTCTTGAGTCGGGAAATGATGAAACAAAAAGTAGTGCAGGCGACAAACATGAAACAGCCCGTGC
>CAMBDK010000139.1 GCA_945865315.1 Chitinophaga pinensis
TCCTTTTAATTTATTTCCTTTCGCTCAAATGCATCAATAAAACTTTTATGTGATGCATTATATACTTTTGTCTGCCTGTAATCAGCATATTCATTAATTATCTCATAGCCTCGGAATACTTTAGAAAGGGACAGAAAAAAGTAAGCAACAGTCACATGACCTTGCGTTAACAGAGTTGGTTTTTTTTCAGTTTTGTCGTAAAAATGTACATCTGTCATGGTAATTATATTATTATCCAAATGTGTAAACTGCCCATGCCATGAATGATCTGCGCCAAAAATATAAATATCTTTATAACCAATATTAATACTTAAAAATATGGATGCTCCTAATACATTTTGACATTGGGGCATACCTATACCGCGTTTAAAAACAGGGAATTTAAACCAATTATACCCTTCAACCACTATATGATTATAGTAGCATATTTTAATGTAGGTATTATTTTTTAAAATAGTATTGACTAAATAAGAGTTTCGAGCATACATTGGTATGAATACATTAATTGGCCAGTCTATTATTTTAAGTATTTCAAATGTGAGGTTCACAGCTGCCAGATCATACTTTTTATTATCGAATAAAAAATAATATCCATCAAGGAAAACGTATTGTTGGGGTTTTAAAACTCGAAAATATTCTGATTGGGCAAAATGATTTACGCATAAAATATTGCATGATTCAATAAAATTTAAATGATTTTTCAGAGAATCATTTAACGAAGGGCCATTTCCCAATATAGCGCATCTATCGTTTTGTGCTTTAGGTAATTCTTTAATTATCCGGAATTGGAATGCTATTTTTAATATTGAAAAAAAACTGTTACTAAACAAGTTGAAACTTGTACTTAGGTTCTTATATACTTTTTCTAATGTTGACATTTACAAACAAATATATGTAATATTTTCAAAACTTCTCTACTAATCTGCAATGCGTGTATAATAAATTAACAACTGATTTTTAATAAAAAGATTTTGGGTGTATATTTAACCTGATTAAAAAGGGCGCAGGTGGACTATAAAAGGGGCATAGCAAATTCTTAATCTTAGGACTTACCATAAAAGTAATAGATGGAATGAGGTTGTATAGGTAATAAAACAGGCAGCTTAAATTTTTATACTAGTGAATTTGTCATATCCCCTCTGCAATTTGTGCCTAAACTTTTATAGTTTTGTATTTAACTTGAAATTATCAAAATTTCTGCTCTCAAAAGAAAACAAAAAAATATAATGAGATTAGCAACTATAATAAAAAAAATAGCTTTACAAAAAGATATTGTAGCTGAGCCTCCTATTCTTATCGATATTGGCGCGTCAGGGAAATTAAATGCTATGTGGAGTAAAATTGCTTCGTTTTCAATTTGTATTGCGTTTGACGCAGATCAAAGAGAATTTGATTATATCGAACAAAAAGAAACGAAATTTTTAAAACAGTTTGTTTTTAATAAAATAGTTGTGGCATCTTCTGATAAACCTAAACAGCCATTTTATTTAACGCACAGTCCATATTGTTCAAGTTTGTTAAAACCAAATATAAACTCTTTGAAGGAATTTCAAATTTCTGATAAATTTGAAGTGAAGGAAATAGTTGAGATAGATGTTATTGAACTTAAAATTGTGCTGGCTCAGTTAAATATTAATAGAATTGATTGGTTTAAAACAGATTCTCAAGGTACCGATCTTAGTCTTTTTAAATCTTTAACTGAAGAAATTCAAAACAATATAATTGTTTTAGAATTAGAACCTGGTTTTATGAATGCATATTTAGGGGAAGATAAAATTGTAGATGTAATGAATGAAATGGAGAACAGGCCATTTATCCTTTCTAACTTTACAACTAAGGGGTCTTTGCGTATTCCTAAAATTGATTTTGATCGGATTGTTAAATCAGATTTGACAAAAAAAATTATTTCACATACCTATAAAAAAACTCCTGGCTGGGCTGAAATGATTTATTTAAATAATATGCTAAAAAAAGGTTTTAAATCACGTGAATTTTTGTTAGCTTGGCTCTTCGCTACACTTCAGAATCACCATGATTTAGCTTTTGTGTATGCTGATAATGCTAGCGTAAAGTTTAATGATGAGATTTTCATTAATTTAAAACAATATTCCGAAAAAAAATTGAGGACAGATATTTATACTTTTAAAAGTGTTTTTAAAATATTTAACATATTTTTTCAAAAGTATATAACAAAAACATATTAATTTATTTGGTATGAAAGATTTTATTTCTTTTTTCTTTAAAGATTTTTTCTTGCTTTTTACATCCTCTAATTTCAGAACATTTACTCGTCTGCTATTTATTAATTCATTTAAAAAAAGATATACCGAATATATTATATCTGTTAATTCTTATAAGCTTTTGGTTGCTGATATGAAATCATTCGTTTGGCAATATCAAGAAATATTTTTACATAAATTTTATTCTTTTAATACCAGTTCTGACCAGCCTGTTATATTTGATTGTGGTGCAAATATTGGAACCAGTGTTTTGTTTTTTTCAAAAAAATATTCAAATGCAAAAATTGTAGCATTTGAAGCTTCACCATATATCTATGGAATATTAAAAAAAAACATTGAAAATAATAGTATTAAAAATGTTGTTCTTAATCAAAATGCCGTTTGGACAAAAAATGAAGAACTTGAATTTAGTGATGAAGGAGGTGATTCTGGATCTATCTATTCAATAGCAAATACAAAAAAAGTGAAAGTACAAGCAATAGATTTTTTAGAAGCCTTAAATAAGGAAGATAAAATTGATATGCTTAAAATGGATATAGAAGGGGCGGAAAATGATGTAATTCCTCATATTGCTTCTGCATTATATAAGATTGATAAAATATTTATTGAATACCATTCGTTTAACAATGGAGAACAAAGATTAGATGAAATTCTATCCTTATTAAAACAGAATAAATTCAGATACTACATCAGGCATGTAAATAATCGAAAAAGTCCGTTTATAGATACTGCAAAAGATAAAGAGATGGACATGCAACTTAATATTTTTGCATTTAAGAATTGATTTAATCACTTTTTGGTTTTAAATTGTTTAATGAAAATATTATTAATAAGTACTAATTATAATGGTGGTGCTGCAATATGCGCAAGACGACAACACAAAGCTTTTTTGGATAAAGGCTACGATTCCAATTTACTTGTTTTGGATAAGGTGAACTCGCCCACCGAAAAAAATGTTTTTTCAATACAAGAAATAATTTCAAAAAAATATGGTCGATTTTATTTTTTCATTCTAAAATACCTAAATCGTATTTTTAATAAATTTCCTACCATACTTAATAAACAGGCTTATATTAATGGTCCATATTCTTTGTTTCGTATTGATAAATTGGAAATTTATAAATTAGCAGATATAATACATTTACATTGGGTACCCAAGATTATTTCCTACAAGCATTTATTTTCAGATAAAAATAAATTATTTTTTTGGACGCAACACGATATGAATGGCTTTACAGGAGGGAATCATTATTCTACGGATTTAGATTATATTCCCTTTGATAAACTACTTCGATCGAATATTGAGAAAAAAATAAAATATTTAAAAGGAAATAATTTAACAATAATTCCAACTTCCAATTGGTTAGGAGAATTAGCAGCTAATAGTCCTGTTTTTAAAGGTTTTGAAATTGTGGTTATTCCATCTTGTCTCGATACAATTATTTTTAAGCCGATAGATAAAAAACAAGCTCGTAAAGATTTGAATTTAGAATTGATGGATAAAAAATACATTTTATTCGTTGCTGAAAATCCTTATGATAAAAGGAAAGGAATGGATGTCTTGCTCAAGGCTTTAGGCAAACTAAAAAATAAATCAAAAATTTGTGTTCTGGTCATCGGTAAAATAATAGAAGAAAAACAGTTTGGATTTGAAATAAAACATCTTGGCTTTAAAAGTAAATCCGAAGATGTGGTAAATTGTTTTAATGCAGCAGATTTTTTTGTGATTCCTTCCCTTGAAGATAATTTACCCAATACTGTCTTGGAAGCTTTAGCATGTGGAACGCCTGTTGTTGGTTTTAATGTTGGTGGGATTTCCGATATGGTTGATAATAATAAATCGGGACTGTTGTCTGAAATTTTTGATGAAAATTCTTTTGTAAAGAATTTGGAATTTTTTGTTGATTTAGATAATTATGATAGTTATGCTAAATTCGGAAGGGATAAAATATTGGATAATTTTTCGGAAGAAATATTAGTAAATAAATTGCTAAGTCTTTATCAAAAAAAAATAATAATTAATTAACGTATTTTTCAATTTAGTAATGTTAGAGGTTCCTAAAATAAGTATCATAACAGTTGTATTTAATGGTGAATCATTAATTGAACGAACCATTAAAAGTGTATTGGAACAAACCTTTGCCAGTATTGAATACATTATTGTAGATGGTCTTTCTAATGATGGAACATTATCTATTGCGAAACAATACAGTTCCAGTATTACAAAAATAATTTCTGAAAAAGACCATGGTATTTATGATGCAATGAACAAAGGTTTAAAAATGGCTACCGGTAATTATATTTTGTTTTTAAATGCTGGGGATGAATTATATGCAAAGGATACATTGTCAAAAGTATTTGAAAATTTTATAAATGCAGATGTGTATTATGGGAATACTGCCATTACTAATAATAAAGGGGATGTTGTTGCTGATAGAAGATTGACCCCTCCACTGCGTCTTACATGGAAAAGTTTTAAATTCGGTATGTGCGTTTCTCACCAATCCTTTATCGCTAAAAGAATACTTTGTGATTTTTATAACTTAAATTATCCTATTAGCTCTGATATAGATTGGGTAATTAATATTTTGAAAAAGTCGAATACAATTATTAATTCACATATTTATATTTCAAAATTTTTAGCTGGTGGTACTGCCTACCAGAATACTCATCAAGCTTTGTGGCAGAGGTTTAAAATAATGCTTAAACATTATGGCTACTTTTATACTTTAAGCAATCATGTATATATAATTCTGCGTTACCCAATTCATAAATTTACTCATAAGTTTATGACTTGATAATTTTAAAAAAATTAATTAATTTGACCTCAATAAAAAAGCAAGGAATTCAAAATTTAATTATTACCTATACAGGTATAGTTATTGGGTTTATTAGCCTGTTTTTTATACAGCCTAATTTATTAAAACCTGAAGAATTAGGTTTAACTCGTATTTTTATTGCAGCAGCTAGTTTAATTGCAACTGTTTTACCTTTAGGTGCAAGCAGCGTTACTACTAAGTTTTTCCCATATTTTCGTAACCACGAAAAAAATCATTATGGCTATTTTGGATTTATGTTACTATTCCCCTTTGTCGGTGCAATTTTTTGTGGAATAATGTTTTTTTTATTTAAAAATGTTATTATTTCTCAATTTATAAATCAATCTTTTTTATTTACTTCTTTTTTTGATTTGCTCTTCCCTTTTTCTATAATTATAGGTGTTAACATGGTCTTAAATGCCTATTGCGCATCTCTTTTTAAAACTACAATGAATGCTTTTTTAGAAAATGTTTTTATTAGAATACTTTTTATTTTATTAATTGTTATTTATTATTTTAATTGGATTTCTTTAATTCAATTCATGAATTTATTTGTTTTTATTTATTTGCTTCAAACTATTTTAATCGCCGTATATCTTTATTCTGTTGATCAACCTTCCTTTAAAATTGATTTTAGCTATCTAAAATCCGTAGGCTTAAATAGGATGCTTAAATTTAGCGTTCTCTTAACTATTTCAAGTTTTTCATCCATAAGTTTAAAACATTTGGATACCATCCTCATCGGAAAATATATGTCTTTAGATTATGTAGGCATTTTTACTGTTTCTGCGTTTATTGCTTTGATAATTGAAATACCCCTTTTATCTCTTGAGCGGATAACACATCCTAAAGTTTCTCAGGGTTGGGCAAACAATGATTTATTGGGGATACAAAAAATTTATTACCAATCGGTTAAATATTTGCTCTTAATTGGAGGGTTTTTATTGGTGTGTATTCTTTCTAATATTAATGATTTATTAAGTCTTTTGCCTTTGTCCTATCAATGCGGCTCTGCGGTTGCTATTTTTGCTTGTGTTGGTGGTTTTTTGAATGTCGCTACTGGTGTAAATACCTCCATACTTTTTACTTCAGAAAAATATATTTATGGAACTTATTTGCTCTTTTTTATTATGGTTTTTGCCTTAATATTAAATATTACTTTAATTCCTTTTTATGGTATTGCTGGTGCAGCATTTGCTACAGCTTTATCAACGGTAGTTTATAATTTATTGAAGTATCTTATAATCCTGAAAATTTTTAAAATGCAACCTTATGATACATCAAGTTTGAAAATACTTCTTGTAATAGCGATTTCGCTTTTCATTACTTATTTTCTGCCTTCTTTTAATAATGCAGTATTTGCTATGTTTATTAAAACTATAGTTATAATTACTGTTTATGGCGGATTGTTATATTTATTGAAGATTGTTCCCGAGTTTCACAAATATCTAAAATTGAAATAAAAAAACATTTAAGTAAAGCTTTCAAAATCATTTCGACAAAACAGATATATTAATAAAAACAGAGGCTTTCATTTTTTTTGAAAAAAATATGCTTATGAAAACGCGCGTGAGGAATGAACAAACGCGATGCAGGGTTGCAGGTGTGGAGGAATCGTTTGTTCTTGGTGTGCCGTGAATCATTACTAAGTTGTAGTAGTAATGAATGTTGTATAAAAGATGATAGTAGGTCTATCACAGTCGTTGTGCAAGCAAAGGCTGTAAACCGCCTCTCGGTGCTGTTCGAGTAATTGAATGGTATTGAACGGAAAGAGGAAAAGGCTGTATAAAGCAGTCAGGTGAGAATAAGAGAGATGAATGCAAATGAACCACCGATGAAGTGATGAGATAACGAACAAATTGCCAAAATCCGGCTATCAAGAAGGCTGGTTAAAGATTATAGCGACTACTTGCTTATTGGCTATAAGGCAATCGTCATATAGGTGGCATGACTCTTATTCAGGCTTTTATATAGAACTCGGGAAGTCCTTGTTAGATGTTAAGTGAAAGGCACAAGTGAACAGTATTCATAAGGCCGAATAGCGATGAAAACAAGGATGTCGGATGATGTAATATTAGCGTTGAAGCCTTTGTAATAAGAGTGGAGCGAAGGACATCAGTTGTACAGTTTTAAATATTTTAACAACTTGAAGAAGAATGATTGAGATGTTTGAAACAAAATCAAGAACAGTACCGATAACTAAACAAATGGTTAAGGCAGCCTATCGGAAGGTAAAGGCGAACCAAGGCTGTGCAGGAGTAGATGAAGAAAGCTTGATAATGTATCAAGTTGACTTACAAAAGAACTTGTATAAGCTGTGGAATCGTCTAAGTTCGGGAAGCTATTTTCCAAAACCAGTTCGGGAGGTTACGATACCTAAAGTAAACGGAAGCAAACGTATATTGGGTATTCCAACAGTAAGTGACCGTATTGCGCAACAGGTAATCAAGGCATATTTGGAGCCACGATTAGAAACAGAGTTTAATGATAATTCCTATGGTTATCGTCCACTAAAAAGTGCACATCAAGCAGTAGAATCAGTTCGTGAAAACGTACGAGAATATGCTTGGGTAATAGATATGGACATCAAAAGTTTCTTTGATGAAGTTAATCACGAATTATTATTGAAAGCTTTGGAATGTCATGTAGAAGAAAAATGGGCAAAGATGTACATTACACGTTGGCTTGAAATCCCAAGCCAATCAATAGATGGAACATTAATCGCCAAAGCAGGGAAGGGGACACCACAAGGTGGAGTAATAAGTCCTTTGTTATCAAATTTGTATCTACATTATGTACTTGATAAATGGCTTGAAAAACATTATCCAACAGTAGCATTTGTACGCTATGCCGATGATGTAGTAGTTCATTGCAATAATGAAAAAGAAGCAAAGCAGTTACTTGACGCAATACGACAACGATTGGAAGAATGCAAATTACGATTAAATGAAGAAAAGACAAAGTTGGTATACTGCCAGGATTATCGAAGGAAAGAGAAGAAAGACTACAAGAAGAAGTTCGATTTTTTAGGTTTTACATTCAAACCCCGAAGCATAGCCCCTAAAACAGGAGGTATATTTTTAGGGTATGATTGTGCAATAAGTCAAAAAGCCCAAACACGAATCGTAAGTGGCTGGAAGAAAGAACACTTCCATCGACAAAGCTCACTAACAATACGAGAAATAGCAACAAAGATAAATCCACAAATGATTGGAATCATTCGTTACTATGGCAAGTTCAAGAAGTGGGCATTACGAAACCTAATAAGGCATTTTCATTTTCGACTTGCAAAATGGGTATTAAACAAGTACAAAGGAATGAAAGGTAGTTATAAGAGAGCATACAAATGGATAAAAGAAATTAAATTAAGTTATCCAACAATGTTTTATCATTGGACAATCTTTCAATCAATTTGATTGTATGACAGGAGCCGTATGAAGTGAGAGCTTCACGTACGGTTCTGTGAGAGGCTTAGGGGAGAATGTAAAATGAACTGTGCTATTTAAAGAATTAAGAAAAAATCTTAACTTTAAATAACGACAGAAATCATGACAACAACAAATGAAGAGTACGAAGCACTCAAAAAGAAAGCTCTCGAACAATTCCGAACAGGTAAACCCTTATTA
>CAMBDK010000140.1 GCA_945865315.1 Chitinophaga pinensis
TTATTTTATCTTATTAAAACAGGAGTAAATAAATGACAATCAAAAAGTTAACAAAACAAATTGGCAATATCTTTTTTCAAAATATTAATCGAACTCAGGTTAATAATACAAAACGTATATTTGTTTTTAGTTTATTATAAAACAAGCATTATAAGATGTTTAATTAACACCTTAAAATAACATTTATGAAATTTAAAAAAATAAGTTTAATTGTTCAGATTTTTTTGGGGATGTTTCTAGGAATAATTGTTGGTTATTTCTGGAAGGATTTTGCTCCTAGTTTACATATTTTGAGCGATATTTTTATGCGTTTGATAAAAATGATTATAGCGCCATTAGTTTTTTCTGTATTAGTAGTAGGAGTAGCTAAAGTAGGCGATTTTAAATCAGTAGGACGCATAGGTATAAAAACACTTTTGTATTTTACCAGTGCTGCAATTATTGCGTTATTACTGGGCTTATTTTTAGTAAATATTTTTGAGCCTGGAAAAACAATGTCACTGGAATTGCCTGCAGCAAATGCTGTAACGGGCATTGGGGAATCGAAGGGGTTTGACACAAAAAACTTTATTGAGCATATTATTCCAGAAAGTATTGTGGCGGCAATGGCAAAAAACGAAATTCTTCCAATTGTAATATTTGCTTTGTTTTTTGGTGTAGCCACAGCTTCTATTGGAAATGCTGGCAAAGTAGTAGTATCCTTTTTTGATTCTGTTTCGCAAATAATGTTTAAAGTTACTAATTATGTTATGTCTTTTGCTCCTTTAGGTGTTTTTGGTGCTATTGCTGCTGTAGTTGCAAAGCAAGGTTTAGGGGTGCTCGCAGGGTATTTATACCTTATAGGTACATTTTATTTAGGATTGCTACTCTTCGTATTTTTGATTTTATTTTTGATTTGCATTGCATTTAAAATTAAATTCTTTAAATTATTAAACTATATAAAAGAGCCTATTTTATTGGCCTTCAGCACAGCAAGTTCTGAAGCGGCCATGCCAAAAACAATTGAATCGCTGGAACGATTTGGCTGCAGCAATCGCATCGTTAGTTTTGTATTACCCTTAGGTTATTCTTTTAATTTGGATGGTTCTATGATGTATATGACCTTTGCAACTGTTTTTATTGCTCAGGCTTACGGCATTGAAATGAGCGTTGCCGATCAAGTGGTGATGTTGCTGATATTATTAATTACAAGCAAAGGAATGGCGGGTATTCCTCGTGCTTCATTAGTTGTAATAGCTGGCATGTTGGATCATTTTAATATTCCGGTAGCTGGTCTTTTATTACTTTTAGGAATTGATCAAATATTAGATATGGGGCGTTCTGCAACTAATGTAGTTGGAAACGCTGTTGCTACTGCCGTAATTTCTAAGTGGGAAGGGGAGTTATCTACTTCCCAAAATAACACTGATAGTGATGCAATAAAATTAACATAAATTATTGATGGTACAATAATTTAAAATAATTCGATATTTGTAGTCTTAAAATTATTTTTCACAAATGGATATTTTTGAATTCCTGAAACAATTGACTGATCCCGAATCCATATTAAGTTATGGTGGCTTAGCATTATTACTATTTGTAGTTTTTGCAGAGACTGGTTTATTAATTGGGTTTTTCCTTCCTGGCGATTCACTCATTTTTATTTCTGGCATGATATGCGTTTCTAAACCTGAATTATTAGGTGTTAATATTTATATATTAATTACATCTTTATCATTGGCTGCAATACTGGGCAATATAGCAGGATATTGGTTTGGGTATAAGGTTGGTCCCGCTTTGTTTAAACGCAAGGATTCCTTAATTTTTAAAAAGAGTTACTTAGTAATAACTCAAAATTTCTATAATATTAATGGAGGTAAAACACTCATTTTAGGTCGTTTTTTACCTATTATCCGTACCTTTGCACCTATATTGGCTGGTGTTATTAGAATTGACTTCAAAAAATTTATGTTATATAATTTAGTAGGGGCTATCGCTTGGATAGGTTTGCTCGCTGGGTTAGGATATTATTTTGGAACAAATACATGGGTGCAAAACAATATAAGATATATTGTTATAGCATTAATTATAACTACATTAATCCCTATTCTAATAGGCTATATCAAAGAAAAAAAATCAAAATAAGAATTTTTTTTTATAAAAAAAGTTCCTCCATTTTGTATTATATTTTTTTATACGAATTAGAATATTTACCGAAAGGTCATTTGTGAAATTATAAAACATGGAATTTTATTTTACTTTTATTTGATACTTTAATTTTTTTTGATGGAAAACATAATACCTGAAACCATTCCTGCAGCGTCTGCCGTTCTTTATGATGGGGAGTGCAATTTTTGTATTTATATTGTAAAATTGATAAAAAAAATAAAAAACAACAACATTGATTTATTTATTCCTATTCAATCGAAAGAGGCTAAAGCATTATTGCGATTTCACAAAGAACACTTTATTGATTTAAACACTATCTATTTTATTTATCACAATAAAATCTATAAAAAATCTACAGCGGCTTTTAAAATAATAGCCCTCCTTCCATTTCCTTGGAAAATATTTTCATGGTTTCGAATTTTTCCAGTTTCGTGGACCGACAGATTATATAGCTTTATAGCTTGTTATCGCCATAAAATAATTAAAAAAAAGCAAGCCATTTAATTGGCGAAGTAATTTTGTTGTTTTCAAGGCTTTAATGAGGCGAATAGTCTTAGCTATTTAGAGGCTGTTTTATAATGTTCGATTTACTCATAAAAAAAATTAAATGTATCCGTGATTTTGCTTCACTCGGTTCTTCGTTATTCTTGTTTTAAAAACCAGTCATTTACCAATGAAAACTCCTGATTTTCAAAACTACGAAAGCCTCGACCGCATTCATTATAGCTGAGTCTCTCGCCTATATGGACAGACACTATTTAGCGATTTTACAACGCAGGCGGCAACCATCCTGTGGCAAGGTGAGCGAGACTGTGTGGTAGCGGCAAAAGAACAAGCCAAAATGTATTGGTTATTTTTTAACAATGCCTAATTGCAGTTTTTTATTTTTTTTATGTCTGCTGTTATCCCTGCTTGTTTTTTTCTTAATATTTTTTTCAAATGCTGCCGTAAGGTCTACCCCTGTTTGGTTAGCCAGGCAAATAATTACAAATAACACATCGGCTAATTCATCCGCTAATTTTATATTTTTCTCTTTTTCCTTAAAAGACTGTTCGCCATACTGACGTGAAATAATTCGTGCCACCTCCCCTACCTCTTCCGAAAGTAATGCCATATTAGTTAATTCATTAAAATAGCGCACACCATGGTTATTTATCCAATCGTCTACTTTTTTTTGCGCTTCTTTAATAGTTACTGAATTTTGCATTGTTTATTTATTAATTAATTTGATTAAACGCTTCCTGTATTTGTAAATACTATATATCTGAGAGGAATATATTTTAGCGCAGTGGTTATTAAGAATAAAAAAAAGGCAAACAAAAAATTTGTTTGCCTTTTATTTTATTCTAAAAAATAAAAATTATTCTTGAACTACTTCAAAAGTAATTGTACCTGTTACGTCTTTGTGAAAGCGAATATCAGCAGTATAAGTTCCAAGAGTTTTCACTCCGTCGATACTCATTGTAATATTTTTTCTATCCACTTCGTAACCTAATTTTTTAATTGCATCGGCCAACTGAACAGAAGTAACAGAACCAAATATTTTACCTGATTCGCCAGCTTTAGCTCCAACTTTAATTATCATTTCTTTTAATTTGGCGGCAGTATTTTCAGCGGCAGCTTTTACTTTTTGTTCTTTAAAAGCGCGTTGTTTCACTGTTTCTGTCAACATTTTTTTTGTTGATACCGTTGCCATTTCAGCCAAACTTTTAGGAATTAAAAAATTTCTTCCGTAACCAGGCTTTACATTTACTACGTCATCCTTGTATCCAAGGTTTTTAACGTCTTTTTTTAATATTACTTCCATTTTTTTATTTTATTTTAACATATCAGCAACATACGGTAACAAAGCTAAATGACGAGCACGCTTTACGGCCTTAGATACTTTACGTTGATATTTAATTGATGTACCTGTTAATCTACGAGGTAAAATTTTACCTTGTTCGTTTATAAACTTCAATAAAAAGTTAGGGTCTTTGTAATCGATGTATTTAATTCCACTTTTTTTGAAGCGACAGTATTTCTTTTTTTTCACGTCCACTGTGGGAGGTGCAAGATATCTGATTTCGGATTTGTCAGCCATTTTATAAAAATATTAAATTTTTTAATTTTAAAATTTTAATTTAACTTAAATAGAGAAGTTAATTTAAAATTGATGATTTAAGCTGTGGCAACTGCCTTTGCTTTATTTCTGCTTTTTTCGCTATATGCTACTGCGTGCTTATCTAAGGCAACAGTTAAGAATCGCAATAGGCGTTCGTCGCGTTTGTAAGTAACTTCTAGCTCAGCTACAAATGTAGGAGGCGCTTGGAATTCAAACAGGTGGTAAAACCCAGTTGTTTTCTTTTGTATTGGATACTGCAACTTACGTAAGCCCCAGGCTTTTTCCGTAACTATTTTGCAGCCATTGTCTGTAAGCATCTTTTTGTACTTACTTACCGTCTCCTTTGCCTGTTCATCAGACAAAACGGGAGTCATAATGAAAACGGTTTCATAATGTTTTTGCATTGTTTTGGTTTATATTAGTTAATACTTATTTTAATCCTTTTTTTCAAAAGGGTTACAAAGATAGTAATTTTCAGCTTGCAAACAAGCGATTATTTTCCTACGTAAAGTTTTCGAAATAAATCCGCAAATTAAATGGTTCAAAAACTGTGTGTTTTTCTTTTGTCTTGATACAAAAGAAACAAAAAATCAAGAACAAACGATTCCTCCGCACCTGCAACCCTGCATCGCGTTTGTTCATTCCTCACGCGCGTTTTCATAAGGATATTTTTTTGTAAAAAAATGAAATCTTCTATTTTTATTAATATAGCTGTTTTGTCGAAATTATTTTGAAAGCTTTGCTACAGTGCTTTCTTATAAAAAGATGCAATATTAAAACCAATCTATTAAATGTTAAAATTAATTCCTTGAGCAAGAGGGAGGCTATTGCCATAATTGATGGTATTTGTTTGTCGGCGCATGTATGCTTTCCAAGCATCCGATCCAGATTCACGTCCACCGCCTGTTTCTTTTTCACCACCAAATGCGCCACCTATTTCAGCACCCGAAGTACCAATATTTACGTTAGCAATACCACAATCGGAACCAGCTTGCGATAAAAACAATTCCATCTCACGCATATTATTTGTAAATATTGATGAGGACAGTCCCTGAGGAACGCCATTCTGTAATGCTATTGCCTCTTCAATGGTTTTATATTTCATCACATAAAGTATAGGAGCAAAGGTTTCTTCCTGCACAATATTAAATTCGTTTTTAGCTTCAATAATACAAGGTTTTACATAACACCCACTTTCATAGCTATTTCCTTCTAAAACGCCACCATCAACAATTATTTTCGCACCCTCCTTTTTAGCTTTTTCAATGGCATTTAAATAATCCTGTACGGCAGCTTTATCTATCAATGGTCCGACGTGCATACTTGAATCTAAAGGGTTTCCTATTGCCAGTTGCCCGTATGCGTTTTTTAAAACTGCGATGGTTTTTTCATAAACACTCTCATGAATAATTAATCTACGGGTGGAAGTACATCGCTGCCCAGCAGTACCAACGGCACCAAATACGGCACCTACAAGCACCATGCTTAAATCGGCAAATTCAGAAACAATAATGGCATTATTTCCTCCCAACTCCAAAATAGTATTTCCAAAACGCTCTGCCACAGTTTTTGAAACATGACGCCCTATTCTTGTTGAACCTGTGAAGGATACTAAAGGAATACGCTTATCATTATTTATTAAATCACCTGAGGCATTGCCTATAACGAGGCAGCTAACCCCTTCGGGAACACTATTTTCTTTAAGCACCTCAGCTATAATATTCTGACAAGCGATGGCGCATAATGGTGTTTTTGAACTGGGTTTCCAAATACAAACATCACCACAAACCCAAGCCAAAGCGGCATTCCAACTCCATACAGCTACTGGGAAATTAAATGCTGAAATTATACCAACCACACCAAATGGGTGCCACTGCTCGTACATCCGGTGCATGGGACGCTCGCTGTGCATTGTTAAACCATATAGCTGCCGCGATAAGCCTACCGCAAAATCACAGATATCAATCATCTCCTGCACCTCGCCTAAGCCTTCCTGTAAACTTTTGCCCATTTCATAGGAGACTAATTTACCTAAAGAGTTTTTATTTTTACGCAACTCATCTCCAATCTGACGAACAATTTCACCACGCTTTGGTGCTGGCACCAAGCGCCATATTTTAAAAGCTTCTTCAGCAGCTTTCATTACAATCAAATAATCGGCTTCTTCAGCAGCATTAATGCTACCAATCAAACGGCCATCCACAGGAGAAAAGGAGTCTATCTTTTTACCTTTAGTAATAATATGGTTGAGCCCGGTGGATGCGCCATAATTATTTTCTTTTATCCCTAATTCTTTTAAAACGCTATCAATTCCAAAACTTTGTGCTGTTAGTATTTCTGACATATTTTTTTTAATTTAGGTAACAAAATTAAGTAAAAACAAAATAAGTATGGACTTATTTTCAAGAATTAAATTATTAAAAATATTAATTGTTTAAATCAATAATATGTACAGAACTATTCAGACAAATTTTGTTAAAAATTCAATCGAAGATATATGGGGGAGAAACTTTCAGAGAGGCCACTAATTGCTGCTCTTGGAAACACTTGGTATTAGATACGCATTGTCAAAAAAATGATTTATATTCAATCCGAGGTCCTTGGGAGTTGTCCCAGAGAGATGGATTGATTTGTATTTTTTTGAAGGGTAGGCGATTTATTGTTCATTAATTTTTTCTTGGGCGGCAGAAAAAAACTCTCTTGCAAGCTTTGGCTTTAGCGATAGCTAATATTGCAAGAGAGTATTTTTGATCACTGGCGTTACTTATTTATAACTACACGCCTTACTATTCGTTCTCTTTCGTTTCCAATTGTAAGAAAATAAATACCTGTTTTTTCAATGCTTAAAGGTAAAATATTATTGCCATTATTTAGGCTTTGATTTTGACTATAAATCACCCGTCCAAAAACATCCATTATAGAAACCAAAAATATTCCTGATCTTGAATTATTGATTGCGAGATTAAAATTACCTTGATTTGGATTTGGGTAAACCGAAACTCTCATGTTCTCAATTTTGAAATTATCTTTTGTTCCAACTAGGAGTAAAGTTGTGGCTTCTGCCGTAGATTTCATATTTTCAATATTTCCAACGCTGTCAGTAGCTATACTAAAAAAAGCATAAGTAGAATCCATTTTACCAATAAATTCGAGTGTTGAACCTGTAAAATTTGAGGTTAAAACATTGAATGGCCCACTATTCGTTGAATAGTAAATTCTATAACTCCTCATGCCCGATCCTATATCACTACCAGTCAATGTTAGTGCAATCGTAGAATCGTTGTATTGAACTGGTGCCAATGCATTTATTTGACTTACTGGTTTAACAATATCAGTCGTGTTAGTCCATTCATTTGTAATTATTGGTGGATTATTGTCAAAATAAATATAAGCTTTGTTCTTAAGAACTGTGCCATTTGGTATAATGGCTCTTGTTCTAATGGTGAACATAACTGAGCCTGAACCTTCAGGGGAATTCACATTAGGTGGAAGGAAGCCAGCAATTGGATTGTTGGTAGGCTGAAGTGTTTGCGGATCTATCGAACTAAATAACCATCTCAAAACTCCTGTTGTTTCATTAAAGTTTGCCTCAACGCGAAGAATTAAATTATTAGCGGGTGCAAGGTTAACATCGGTCGTAATCGATTTTAAGCCAAAAGGAATGCTGATTGCTCTGTCTCCAACTTGCATGCCGCCTAAATATAAAGTAGCAGGATCAAAAACATTCAAGTCAATTGTGTCAATTACTTCAACTGTTTGAGCAGATGCTGTAGCACTATCAACATTTTCAAATCTGATGACATATGGTAAATTAATACCCCCTGCTATGAAGTGCATATTTCCAATACCAATAGGCCCCTGTTTATCATTTGGATCCATAGATGCTACTGGTGTAACTAAAGTGCCGGGATTTTTGGGTGGATTAATTATAGGGTCACAGGATGATGAACCATTATAGCCTCCTACACCAATACCTACAACTTGTTGTACGACTTTTTTTGCAACGGTATTTATTGACAATCCAACTCCAAGAGGGATACAACCAACTGCAGCCGTACCCAACCCCCATGCCCAATCAGTAACAAGCCCCCAAGCACCTTTTGTACCGAACTCTCCTTGATAAAACATTGAATGGGTATTTTCCTGTAGTCCCATTTTAATAATCGGATCATACATTGCCCTGCCTACTCCATAAACGCAACCATACCCTGGAATAACACCTATACCTGTTGAAATGACATCGTCTATGCATGCTGCCCACCCTGGTTTAAGAGGAGATCCCATTATTGGATTATCATTCCATGCGAGTATCCGAAACGGAGTAGCTATAATTGTCTTAATCTTAAAGCTTA
>CAMBDK010000141.1 GCA_945865315.1 Chitinophaga pinensis
TCATACTATTGCGAATTTTGGACGAGGAGCAAGTAAGACAAATTTTACCATTCAGCGAAGGGGAAAAGAATTTATTGTCTTTTCTTCCTTTCTGAAAAAATTTAATCTTTTGTTCCTCTCAAAAGTTGCATTTATTAGTTGAATCCAAGGTATCAATAGAATGATAAATAATAAACATATAAAACAGGCGATTATCTGCGCACTCGTATGTGTTTATTCATTCGCTTTATTAAAGCCGGTAATGCCAGTTATTAATGATGTGGTAGCCCATATTTTTTTCAAAATGCAGCATATGGCAACCGTGCATTATGAAAACGGTAAACATCATTTGCACGTTGAATTATTAAGCGGATTGGATGAGCAGGAAAAAGAGCCTGTAAGAAACACGCCCACCTCTATTTATGAAACATTAGCTAATCACATCAGGAACAAAACCGAAGTATGTCTTGTTGATCAGGCTTTACCTTCATTAACTATCCCGTATAAAGTAAAGCCCCTGTTTGATGTAGCTATCAAAAAACCAACTCCTCCACCCAAAGCATAATTCCCCACAATCAATTTATTAAGAAACTCTTAAAGGGTTTTAAACGAACATTTACATTGCCTATCAATCATTTTAGATTGAAAGGTTTATTGTTCTTGTTCTTTTCACAGGCCACTTTGTAAATGAGTGGATAAAAAAGGCAAATCTTAAAATGCTTGTGTTATGCATTGGATCCCTGCTATATTTCAATTGATTCGAAACATTTTATTTTCAGATATTATAAATCAAGAGCTTTTTTTTCTCTTATAATGGTATAGATTTTATGAAAAAACTAATACAAAAACACCTCTTACTTTTTTTACTGCTATTTATTTGCATTAAAATGCAGGCTCAAACTGCTTCAATTTCAGGGATCATAAAAGACAAGGAAACAAGCCTGGCAATTGAAGATGTTGTGGTAAGTATAGAAAAAATAAATAACCACATGCACACGGATGCGGCCGGCAAATTTTCTTATTCCTCTCTTGCTGCAGGAACTTATGAAATTGATATAAATAAATTTGGCTATGAAAAACAAGTGATTTCAGTTACTGTTGTTGATAATGAAAACAAACAATTGGATATAACATTTGTGTTCAGTGCTAAAACTCTTAATACAATTGATATTGAGACTGACAGGCCAATATCAGCGGCATCTTCAAAATATTTAAGTCGTATTGATTTTGAAAACCGACCTAAAAATTCTGCTCAGGATATGCTGCGGTTGGTGCCGGGATTATTTATTGCACAGCATGCGGGTGGCGGCAAGGCCGAACAAATATTTATCCGGGGTTTTGATTGCGACCATGGAACCGATGTGGCTACTTTTGTTGATGGGATACCCGTAAATATGCCGAGCCATGGGCATGGACAAGGTTATATGGATCTCCATTTTTTGATCCCGGAAGTGGTGAAAAGTATGGATGTGTTTAAGGGTCCGTATGCCCCGCAATATGGCAATTTCTCAACTGGAGCGGCTATAGATTTCAATACAGCTGATACACTTGAAAATAATCTTGTTCAACTGGAATCCGGCTATGTACCTGCTGCTTCTGCCATCACGGCAAAGCGCGGTTTGTTTTTATTACAATTACCTGATATCAATTCAAAAATAACTTCATACGCTGCTGCAGACATTATTAATAACCGTGGCTATTTTAAACAAAGTCAGAATTTAAATCGTGCAAGTTTTTTTTCTAAAACAGTAGTAAAAATGAACGATCACAGTACTGTTAAATTCACAGCAGGTGGTTTTGGTTCATCGTGGGATGCATCAGGGCAGGTACCCGAAAGAGCGGTAAAAGCGGGAGTAATCAGTCGCTTTGGCGGTATCGATAATTCAGAAGGAGGAACAACGCAACGTAATAATTTTAATCTGACCTATCACACTCAGGTAAAGGACTCAGAGTTTGAAACACAGGTATACACCTCAACCTATCGTTTTAAATTGTTTTCCAATTTTACTTTTTATGCAGATGATTCAATTAATGGAGACATGATAGAACAGGATGATAACAGAACTGTACGTGGAATAAATTCACATTATACTGTCGCTCATAAATTAGGAAGTATGAATAATAAATTTAAGATTGGTGCATCGTTCAGAGCAGATGATATTGAAAATCAATTATGGCACGCTCCCAAACGAATCCGTTTAAGCCCTCGTGCGAGCGCAAACGTTCATGAGCGATCATCTGGGATATACGCTAATGAAGTATTCCGGTTCAATGACCATTTTAGGGCAGAACTGGGGTTACGCTATGATTATTTTACATTTGATGTGGATGACTTGTTGCCAACAGACTCTGCACACGCAAATTATTCAGGTTATAATTACCAGGTATTAATGAGTCCAAAATTAAATTTAATTTATTCTGCTAACAGTCATTTTCAAGTTTTCTTAAATGCCGGCAGCGGATATCATTCAAATGATGCAAGATCTGTAGTTCAGGATTCACGAAACCATCAATTGCCAAGATCTGTTGGCGCTGAAGTTGGTGCTATTGCACATGCGGGAAATCGTTTAATTGCTTCTTGCGCACTTTGGTGGCTTGACCTTTCAAATGAGTTGGTATACGTTGGAGATGATGGAACAACAGAGGATAAAGGCTCAAGCAGAAGATCGGGTGTAGATCTGAGCGCACGTTTACAAATTACCCCTTGGTTATTTGTGGATTCAGATCTGAATATTTCAAAAAATGTTTTTACTGATACGTTATTCGGGGTTCAGGAAAAAACGAATTTCCTTGTACCTCTTGCACCAACAACAACATCTACAGGCGGACTTACTGTAAAATTTAAACAAGGCTTTGAGGCAGGTATCCGTTATCGATATATAGCAGACAGGCCTGCAAATGAAACAAACACAGTAGTAGCACATGGATATAATGTAGTTGATCTTTCAGCCAATTATAGATCGAAACATATCAAGATTGGATTAGTACTTGAAAATTTACTAAATACAGAATGGAATGAAGCTCAATTTGCCACCGAAAGCCGTTTACCATTTGAAAGCCAATCTGTTGATGAGATACATTTTACACCGGGAACACCTTTTTCTGCAAAAATAATGTTGGGATATACCTTCTAAATTTTTTAAAAGGTGTATGTAATTTTTTGAAGCCCTGTTAGACTTTATAAAGAGAGTCTATATTCTAATGACCTGTCAGGTTTTAAAACCTGACAGGACATTACAGGAAATTCAACTCCACCCCACCTTTTCGAAAAGAATTTGTTAATATTTCGTAAATTCGTACAATATCAAAAGCAAAAAAACAATTCATAAATAATAGTTGATACGAAAAGATCCGGTCTCAATTGATTTTCCGCTTACTCACATCATCATGACAGATCAACTCCCTATTCTCCCCGTAGGCGCTAAGCTGCGCTTAGTGACGTTCCTAATTGTTAAGCTGTGCTTACCATACACAGCACTTCAAACACAGCAATACTAAATCCGTTCATTTAATTTTATAGGACTTTGTTCATTTGCGCTACTCAATCCCCCGTAGGCGCTAAGCTGCCCCCGTAGGCGCTAAGCTGTGCTTAGTGACGTTCCTAATTGGTAAGCTGTGCTTACCATACACAGTACTTCAAACACAGCAATACTAAATACGTACATTTAATTTTATAGGACTTTGTTCATTTGCGCTACTCAATCGCCACTCCTGTAGCTGATTTACAAAACCTGCCTCAACAGGATTCTTGTGAATATAATCCACTTTCTGTTGAATCATTTTGTTGCTATATAAAAAAAACGGATGATTATCATGTTTCCAAAATTGCATTTTTTGTTTTTGAGGACTTATTTTTCCATGATATTCAAACTTATTTAACATCCACTCTTTTCTGCTTTCTCTTGGATTTTTTGTTTTATTGCTTTTATTATATGCTTAGCAGTGTAGGATTTTAAATCCCTTAGAACATTTGATATTTCGTCATTCTTTGAATATGTTATAAAATGAACATGGCTTGGCATTATACAGTAACAATAAATTGTAAGATTTTTGTGTTGTTGACAATAAGCAATGCTATCCGTTAAAATATCCTGATATTATCTTCTTGTAAAAACATCAATCCAACTTACGACACTAAAGGTGAAAAAGTATAAACCATCACTATCTGTTTTATATTTTTCTGACATTGTTTTTTAAATATAGTTTTAAAAACAACAAAACAATTTAAATTTTATTATAAGTTTTATTTTGCCAGGTTTGAATTACTGTGCATAGTAAGCGCAGCTTACCAAATAAAATGACACTAAGCCATCACACACTGGCAACGCTCCAGCTTAGCGCCTACGGGGGTCCATTAGGGACGTAATATATATCGTACCTAAGGCACTGCGTAAAATAGGTGGTTGTCATATTTTTGCCGATATTTTGTACCTACGGCACTTTTTACATCAAACAAATGTGCGGAAATTTATCCCGTTTTACACTATAATAAGGCGCACAAGCTTACAATTTTAATAACAAATATTTTGAATCGTTCAAAAACAAAGCAATTAGATTTTTACCGAACAATTTTATTTACTTTTGAAAATAAAATTTATATAAATAAGCTTTTACATGTATGATTAAAGCAAGCAATATTCAAAAATCTTACGAAACTTTAAATGTTTTGAAAGGTGTAAATATTACTATTAATAAAGGAGAAATTATTTCAATAGTTGGTGCATCTGGCGCCGGAAAATCTACGCTTCTTCATATTATAGGAACATTAGACAGACCTAAAAGTGGCACATTAGAAATAAATAATATTAATATTTCAACACTAAATGATAAAAAACTAGCTGAATTTAGAAATAAAAATATTGGTTTTGTTTTTCAATTCCATCATTTATTACCTGAATTTACGGCACTTGAAAATGTTTGTATTCCTTCTTTTATTGCCGGCAATTCGGAAGCTTTATCAATAGAAAGAGCAAAAGAGTTACTTGGTTTTTTAGGTTTGGCAGATAGGATGCACCATAAGCCCCATGAAATATCTGGTGGAGAGCAGCAGCGAGTGGCAGTTGCTCGAGCTTTAATTAATAATCCTTTAGTAATATTGGCGGATGAACCTTCCGGAAATTTAGATTCGAGCACAGCAAAAGAATTACATCAATTATTTTTTACACTGCGCGATAAATTTAATCAAACATTTATTATCGTTACTCATAATGAAGAACTTGCAAATATGGCAGATAGGAAGCTAGTGATGAGAGATGGATGTATTGTAGAATAATTTTTTTTAATAATTTTTTAAATTAGGCTTTTTGTTTATTTTGAAAAAGCTTCTATATTTTTTTATAAAGGCTTTGTAACGAAGAAAAAGGGTAAAAGAAAAGGGCAAAACGCATAGTTTATTTCGTGACAATGCCTAAGTTGAGTTCTATTAATAAAAAAATACAATTTCATTTTAATCTTATTTTTTTTGTTTTGGAGTGTTCGCTAATAAAATCTGTTTAGGGTACTTTTGATAATATATTAAAATTTTTGAAAGGTTAAATTAAAGGAAGAAGTCTTTTATTATAACAGTAATTTCTAATTTGGATACTGTTTTTTTAAATTAACAAGTTCATCCAATAATTAATATGTAGCTTTACATAAATAAAATGGCCGAAAACGCAACAAATATAACACTTCAAGTGGAAGGTATGGATTGCACTACCTGTGCATTAGGCATCACTAAAAATCTTCAAAAAAAAGGATTGGAAAATGTTTATGTCGATTTTGCAACAGGTGAGGCTACTTTTTTATTGAATGACAAAATAAAACTACAATCCATCATTAAAGGTATTAATGATTTGGGGTATAAAGTTGTTGACAGTAAATACTTGGAAGAAAATAAAGGCAAAATAGCAACCATTGAAAAACGTTTTTATTTCACACTTCCTTTTACCATCATTTTGTTTTTCGGTCACATGTTGCTTCCTCACGATTTTATTTTGAATAAGCCCTATGCCCAGCTAATTATATGTGTTCCTGTTTTTATTACAGGTATAATACAATTTGGGAAAAGTGCTTGGGGCTCATTAAAAGCGGGTGTTCCCAATATGGATGTATTGGTATTTACTGGTTCTGCATCAGCCTTTATATATAGTATCATAGGTATGCACTTTTACATAGGAACACCAATGGTGCACAATTATTTATTCTTCGAAACAACTGCAAGCGTTATTTCTCTGGTATTATTAGGTAATGTATTCGAACAACGTTCTGTAAAAAAAACCACTACTGCAATTAGTGAACTTATTGCTATACAAGTTACTAAAGCAAAAATGATAGGATTGCAAATGGGGAAAGAATTAATTACCGAGGTGGAGTATAAAAATATACCTGTTGGGGCTATTTTACAAGTAAATAGTGGAGATAAAATCCCTGTTGATGGTGAAATTTTTTCGGGGGATGCAAGTATTGATGAATCCATGATAACAGGGGAGAGGCTTCCTGTTGAGAAATCTATTTCAGATAAAGTAATTGGAGGAACCATAGTTGTAAAAGGTAATATTCGCATGCGTGCCGAAAATGTGGGCGATCAAACACTGCTTGCAAAAATAATCGGCCTTGTTAAAAAGGCGCAGCAAGATAAACCTGAAATTCAAAAACTGGGCGATAAAATAAGCGCCATATTTGTTCCGGTAGTACTAGGTATTGCTGTACTTACATTTTTTGTTAATTATTTTTTTCTTGATTTAACAAGCTTTACCAACCCTCTTCAGGAATCCATCATGCGAAGCATTGCTGTTCTTGTTATTTCATGTCCCTGTGCAATGGGCCTTGCTACCCCTACAGCAGTGATGGTGGGAATTGGCAGGGCAGCAAAAAATGGGATTTTAATTAAGGGAGGAAGCACTTTAGAAGAATTTGCCAAGGTAAAAAATATTGTTTTTGATAAAACAGGTACGCTCACCACTGGTAATTTTAAAATTAATAGTATCAATTTGCATAATGGCGTTAGCGAAGAGGAGGTAAAGGAAATTTTGTATTCTCTTGAAATACATTCCTCTCATCCCATAGCTAAATCGATTGTTGCAGCACTCAAAGGAATAGTTGGTAGGGAATTTAAAACTGTTAAAGAAGAAAAAGGGCTGGGGATAACTGCCCAGGATCATCAAAACAACATTTACCAGATAGGATCCTATAAAATAGCTTCGGAGTTTCCAAAAAATGAAATACATGATATTTATGTTTTAAAAAACAATATTTTGATTGCTACTGTTGATATAGAAGATGATGTAAAATTGAATGTCAAAGAAACAATCGATGAATTTAACAAGGTGGGTATTAATACAATTTTAATCAGTGGCGACAACCGCAAAAATTGCGAAAGCCTAGCACAGAAAGTTAATATTAATAAGGTATACAGCGAGCAATCGCCAGCTCAAAAATTAGCATTAATTGAAATTCTGACCAAAGAAGGTTCTACAGCTATGGTTGGCGATGGTATCAATGACGCTCCTGCATTAGCTAAAGCAACGGTTGGTATTTCATTAAGCAATGCTACCCAAGTGGCGATAAATGCAGCACAAATTATTTTACTTCATAATAATGATCTATCCACGCTAAGGCATGCAAATCTTATTAGTAAGCATACGCTCCTTACTATAAAACAAAACTTATTTTGGGCTTTTTTTTACAATATAGTGGCCATTCCTATTGCAGCATGCGGCTTACTAAGTCCTGCCTTTGGAGCTCTTACCATGGCTTTTTCTGATGTGATTGTAATAGGAAATTCAATTCGTTTAAAAACTAAAAAACTAAGTTAAAAAGGCTGATGAAAAATTTCGCGAAAAAAATAATCGATAATTTAGGATATAAAATAACAAAAAAAGAAAAATCATTAATTAATGATGGTATTCCTGTTGATATTATCGATCCTTATTTTATAGATTTATTTAAAAAGTTTCATGCTTTTACTTTTACTTCCATTGAACCAATGTATTCCTTATATCAGTCGGTAAAATACATTATAAACAATGATATTCCAGGTGATTTTGTAGAATGTGGTGTTTGGAAAGGTGGTAGCGCTATGTTGATTGCAAAAATATTATTAGATGCGAATGTTACCGATAGGAAGCTGTATTTGTATGATACCTTCGAAGGTATGTCGGAGCCAACCAATAAAGATGTAGATTTTAATGGAAATACTGCAATGAATTTACTAAAGGACGCTGACAAATTTGAGCAGAAATCTATTTGGTGTTATAGCGCTATTGACGAAGTAAAAGAGAACCTATACGCAACAAATTATCCAAAGGAAAATTTTATTTTTATACAGGGGAAAGTAGAAGATACAATACCTCAAACCATTCCATCTATTATTAGTTTATTGCGGCTTGATACCGATTGGTACGAATCTACCTATCATGAATTAATACATTTATATCCATTACTTTCCAATAAAGGCATATTAATTATTGATGATTATGGGCATTGGAAAGGTTCACGCGAGGCCACCGATAATTATTTTAAGGAACACAATATTAAAATGCTGTTGAATAGG